>NZ_JARVKT010000080.1:0-465 GCF_029809455.1 Micromonospora sp. DH14
CGCAGTCACGGATACGGCTGCTCCCGGCCCGGGTCGTGGTCTACCTCGTTCTCGCCTCGGTCCTGTTCGGTGACGTGGGCTATCGGCAGGTGTGGTCCCGGCTGGTCTCCGGGCTGCCCGCGCCCCGGGTATCACCGTCGGCCAGCGCGTTGCGCCAGGCCCGGCAACGACTCGGGCCGGCACCGCTGCGGGTGTTGTTCGACCTGCTGCGTGGCCCGGCTGCCACCACCGCCGGGCAGACACGATGGCGAGGAATGCTGTTGACCGTGCTCGACGGGACCTTGCTGGTCGTCGCCGACTCGCCGGCCAACGCCGCCCGTTACACCAAACAACGCCTCCTCACCGGCGGCTGCTCCGGATACCCCCAGCTACGACTTAGTGCCCTGCTGACCTGCGGCACCCGCTCAGTGATTGATGCCGTCTTCAACCCAGTCAGCGTCGGTGAACTCGACCAGGCCCGCGCCC
>NZ_JARVKT010000081.1:0-356 GCF_029809455.1 Micromonospora sp. DH14
TGGCAGATTCACGGCAGATTTCAGGGGTCCGCCGCTACTCGGGAACACCCACAGAAGGTCAGCAACTTTCACCTACCGGACTCTCACCGTCTACGGTCAGCCATTCCAGACTGTTCGACTAGCCACTGACTTTGTAACTCCTCGAACAAGTGTCAGCTTGTTCAGTAGGGTCCCACAACCCCGACCACGCAACCCCTGACAGGTATCACACGCAGCCGGTTTAGCCTCGATCCGCTTTCGCTCGCCACTACTCACGGAATCACTAAATTGTTTTCTCTTCCTACGGGTACTGAGATGTTTCACTTCCCCGCGTTCCCTCCACACACCCTATGTGTTCAGGTGTGGGTGACACCACA
>NZ_JARVKT010000082.1:0-280 GCF_029809455.1 Micromonospora sp. DH14
AGGCTAATCCGCCCTGGGTGAGTCGGGACCTAAGGCGAGGCCGAGAGGCGTAGTCGATGGACAACGGGTTGATATTCCCGTACCCGCGAAAGAGCGTCCCTGATGAACCTCGTTGTGCTAACCACCCAAACCATCCAAGACCTTCGGGTTGAGGGTGGGGAGCGTGGGAACCTGATGGGTAGTAGTCAAGCGATGGGGTGACGCAGGAAGGTAGCTGAGCCCGGCCGGTGGTTGTGCCGGGGTAAGCGTGTAGGCCGTGGTGTAGGCAAATCCGCACCAC
>NZ_JARVKT010000008.1:0-261409 GCF_029809455.1 Micromonospora sp. DH14
GGGTTAGAGGCCGGACAGGCGTTGGCCGGCTCTCACCACGGCCATGGCGTGGCGTTCGCCGGGGCGGCGGCCGAGGCGTTCGATCGGGCCGGAGATGCTGACCGAGGCGATCACCCTCCCGGTGCGGTCGCGGATCGGGGCCGAGACGCTCGCCACACCCGCCTCCCGCTCGGCGACGCTCTGCGCCCAGCCGCGACGGCGTACCTCAGCGAGGGTGCGGCCGGTGAACTTGCTGCGCGGCAGCAGCGGCATCACCGCCTCCGGCGGCTCCCAGGCGAGCAGGATCTGGGCCGCTGAGCCGGCCGTCATCGGCAGCACCGAGCCGACCGGGACGGTGTCCCGTAGGCCGCTGGCGCGCTCGGCTGCCGCCACGCAGATCCGCTCGTCGGCGCGGCGCAGGTAGAGCTGCGCGCTCTCACCGGTGGCGTCGCGCAGCGCGGCCAGCAACGGCTCGGCGGCGGTCAGCAGAACGTCGGGTGCGGCGTTGGCCAGCTCGCCCAGCCGGGGGCCGGGCCGCCATCTGCCCTGGGTGTCGCGCACCAGCATCCGGTGGATCTCCAAGGCCTGGGCCAGCCGATGTGCGGTGGCTCGGGGCAGCTTGGTGCGTTCAACGAGTTCGGCCAGGCTGGCGCCGTCCACGCAGGCGGCCAGGATGACCACCGCCTTGTCGAGAACGCCGACACCGCTCATACTGTGTCCCACAAGCCGAAACTTACCTCCCAGAATTTAGGATGTCCAGATGGTGGGAGTCACTCCTGAGCCGAGGACCCTGGCCGAGAAGGTCTGGGACGCGCACGTCGTACGGTCCGCCGCCGGTGAGCCGGACCTGCTCTTCATCGACCTGCACCTGCTGCACGAGGTGACCAGCCCGCAGGCGTTCGACGGGCTGCGGCTCGCCGGGCGCCGGGTGCGTCGTACCGACCTGACCCTCGCGACCGAGGACCACAACACCCCGACCGGGTACGCCGACCCGGCGTTCCGCCTCCGCCGTGGTGACCTGCTCACCATCGCGGACCCGACGTCGCGTACGCAGATCGAGACGTTGCGCCGCAACTGCGCCGAGTTCGGGGTGCGGTTGCACCCGCTCGGCGACGACAACCAGGGCATCGTGCACGTGATCGGCCCGCAGCTCGGTCTCACCCAGCCGGGTCTGACGATCGTCTGTGGCGACTCGCACACCGCCACCCACGGCGCCTTCGGCGCGCTCGCCTTCGGCATCGGCACCAGCGAGGTGGAGCACGTGCTGGCCACCCAGACGCTGCCGCAGAGCCGGCCGAAGACGATGGCCGTGAACGTCACCGGTCGCCTCGCGCCCGGCGTGACCGCCAAGGACCTGGTGCTCGCGCTGATCACGCAGGTCGGCACGGGTGGGGGTCGCGGGCACATCGTCGAGTACCGCGGTGAGGCGATCCGCGCCCTCTCCATGGAGGGGCGGATGACCATCGCCAACATGTCCATCGAGTGGGGCGCCAAGGCCGGCATGATCGCGCCGGACGAGACCACCTTCGCGTACCTCAAGGGTCGCCCGAACGCGCCGCAGGGCGCGGACTGGGACGCAGCGGTGGCGTGGTGGCGGACGCTGCCCACCGACGAGGGGGCGCGCTTCGACGCCGAGGTGACCCTGGACGCCAGCCAGATCACCCCGTTCGTCACCTGGGGCACCAACCCCGGGCAGGGTGCGCCGCTGAGCGCCCCGGTGCCGGACCCGGAGGAGTTCACCACCGACTCGGAGCGCACCGCCGCCCGCCGGGCCCTGGAGTACATGGACCTGCGCCCCGGCACCCCGCTGCGGGAGCTGCCCATCGACGTGGTCTTCGTGGGGTCCTGCACCAACGGTCGCCTGGAGGACCTGCGGGCCGCCGCCGACGTGCTGCGGGGCCACCGGGTCGCCGACGGCGTCCGGATGCTCGTGGTGCCGGGCTCCGCCGCCGTACGCGAGGCGGCCGAGGCCGAAGGGCTGGACAAGGTCTTCGCCGACGCCGGGGCCGAGTGGCGGTTCGCCGGCTGCTCCATGTGTCTCGGCATGAACCCCGACACGCTGAAGCCGGGCGAGCGTTCCGCCTCCACCTCGAACCGCAACTTCGAGGGCCGTCAGGGCCGGGGTGGGCGTACCCACCTGGTCTCCCCGCCGGTGGCCGCCGCCACCGCCGTGGTCGGCCGGCTGGCCGCCCCCGCCGACCTGTAGAAGGGACCGACGAGATGGACAAGTTCACCACCCACACCGGCACCGCCGTGCCGCTACGCCGGTCCAACGTGGACACCGATCAGATCATCCCCGCCGTGTACCTCAAGCGGGTGACCCGGACCGGATTCGCCGACGGGCTGTTCAGTGCCTGGCGGGAAGATCCGACATTCGTGCTCAACGATGAAAACTATTCCGGGGCGTCGATCCTCATCGCCGGCCCGGAGTTCGGCACCGGGTCCTCCCGGGAGCACGCCGTCTGGGCGCTACGGGACTGGGGCTTCCGCGCCGTGGTGGCCCCGCGCTTCGGTGACATCTTCCGCGGCAACGCCCTCAAGGAAGGTCTGTTGCCGGTCGAGTTGGAATTGAAAGCCGTCGAAGAGTTGTGGGACCTGGTCGAGGGTGACCCGAGCACCCCGGTGACCGTCGACCTGACCGCCCGCCAGCTCCGGGCGGGGGATGCGAGCTGGTCGTTCCCGCTGGACGACTTCAGCCGTTGGCGCCTGCTGGAAGGCCTCGACGACATTGGACTCACCCTCCGGCACGCCGCCGACATCGACTCCTACGAGGCGCGCCGACTGCCGTTCCTGCCCTCCGTGGCATAGCCGTTAGGCCGCTCGCACAGCGGATTTCACCCCCATCGGTCCAACCGGTGGGGGTGAATCCGTTACGACACAAGGGCTTTTTTCTACCGAATGTTTGTGTCCCGGCAGCACAGGGCATACCGTGCGCGCAGAATGGCTCGCGACGAGTCAGTTGCACAATCGGGAGGAAGTCGTGAACAAGGCCGAGCTCATCGAGGCGCTCGCCGTTCGCCTGGGGGACCGGAAGATGGCGACGGCCGCGCTCGACGCGGTCCTCACCGAGGTCCAGGCGGCGGTCACCAAGGGCGAGAAGGTGGCGATCACCGGATTCGGAGCATTTGAAAAGCGTGTGCGTGGCGCACGAACAGCGCGCAACCCGCGTACCGGCGAGGCGGTGAAGGTCAAGAAGACCTCAGTCCCGACCTTCCGCCCCGGCGCCGGGTTCAAGGAGATGGTGGCCAGCGGCAAGGTGCCGAAGGCCACGGTGGCGACGAA
This sequence comes from Micromonospora sp. DH14, assembly GCF_029809455.1. Lineage (NCBI taxonomy): Bacteria > Bacillati > Actinomycetota > Actinomycetes > Micromonosporales > Micromonosporaceae > Micromonospora > Micromonospora sp. DH14. The sequence goes on from NZ_JARVKT010000008.1 coordinate 3,262, forward strand.
GAAGGCCGCCACCAGCACCACCACGGCCAAGGCGGCCGGCGCGAAGGCGACCGGCGCGAAGGCGACGGGCACCAAGGCGACCGCGGCCAAGGCGGCCAGCAAGAAGACCGCCGCGGCCAAGGCGACCAAGACCGCCACGGCGACCAAGACGGCCGCCAGCAAGAAGACCGCCCCGGCCAAGGCGAGCAAGAGCACCACGGCGACCAAGACGGCCGCCAGCAAGAAGACCACCGCGGCGAAGAAGACCACCGCGGCGACCCGGTCGACCGCGGCGAAGAAGACCACCGCGGCGGCGAGCAAGAGCACGGCGGCCAAGAAGGCCCCCGCGAAGAAGGCCCCGGCCAAGAAGGCGGCCAGCAAGCGCTGACCGACCCGCTCCGCAAGGGCGTCCACCCGTGGGTGGGCGCCCTTGCGGCGTGCCGGGCCCGAATTCGCGCGTACGGGGACCGTTGACCCGGTTGGCCCGCTCGCGCAGAATCGCCGTGCCGGCCCCCCTCCGCCGGCCCGTCGACGGGAAGTGGGGCGCCGGTGCGCTACCGCCAGCTCACCACCGGGACGCTCGCGCTGGGCGTGCTCCTCCTCATCGACGTGCTGCGGGTCTGGCTGCCCGGCATCATCACCATCTTCGGTCAGGCGGCGTCCACCCCCGCCGAGCTGATGGGGGCGTTCGCCCTCGGCTGGTTCGTGCTCGCGCTGGGCGCACCGGCAGTGGTCCGCCGAGTCGGCGCCCGCCCGGTCACCGTCGTCGCCGCCGTCGCGCTCGCCGTCGCCCGGCTCACCCTCACCGCCGCTCCCGGTGGGCGTACCCAGCTCTGGGTGGCCACCGCCGGGTTGCTCGCCGGCCTGGTCTGGCTGGTCGGCGTCGCCGCCGACACCGACCGACCGGTCCCGGGCCTGGCGTTGGGGTTCGCTGTCAACGCGGCGGTGCACGCGGTGCTCGACACCGTCGATCTGGTCTGGCGGGGCGACGGGGTGGCCTGGCTGCTCAGCGTCGTCGCGGTGACGGTGTTCCTGGTCGGCACGGCGCAACCGGGCCAGCGCGGCGGCACGGACGCCGCCCGTACCGCCACCGTTGACGGCCCTGACGGTCCCGCTGAGGCCCGTAGGGGCCCCGGTGGTGGCCGGGCCTGGCTGGTGGCCGGGCCCGCGCTGCTGTTGGCCGCGATGGTGGCGCTCTCCCCGGCGCTGGCCCGGACCGGCATGTCGTACCTGGTCGGGGACGGGGTGGCTCGTTCGCCGTTGTTCGGCCTGGCACCGGTGCCGGTGGCGGTCGCCGGGTTCCTGGGCGCCGCGTTGACCCGCCCGCCACGGGGGTGGGGCCGGGCGTACGGTCCGGCGGCGCTGCTCAGCGGCGCGGTGCTGTTCGCCCTCGACCGGGGTGACCTGCTCCTGCCGGCCATCCTCCTCGCCGCGGTCGGTCTCGGTGCGTGCCTCGCGCTGACCGACGACAGCGCCGACGACAGCACCGACCACGCCAGCGACGCCGCGGACGCCAGCGCCTCCCGCCGGGGGTACGCGGTAGCCGCCGGCATGCTCGTCTTCGCGCTCGGAGCGGTCGGCTACTACTCGGCCTACGACCTGGGTTACCCCAACGCCGCGGTGCCAGTGGTGGTGGCCGTGCTGATCGCCGCCGTGGCGTTCACCGCCCGTCCCGTCGCCCACCGGCGTCCCGGGCCGTTCCCGCCGTTACGGGCCACCGCCGCTGTCACCTCGCTGGCCCTGCTGGCACCCGTGCTCGCCGACGAGGTGCCGGTGGCCAGCAACCGGGAGGGCCCGCCGCAACGGTTGACGGTGGTGGCGTACAACATCCGGATGGGTTTCGGGCTCGACGGCCGGTTCGACCTGACCGGCCTCGCCGAGGTCGTCGACCGGCAACGGCCCGATGTGGTGCTGCTCAGCGAGGTGGACCGGGCGTGGCTGCTCAACGGCGGGCACGACACCCTGGACCTGCTGGCCGACCGGCTCGGGATGCCGTACGTCTTCGGGCCGGCCGCCGATCCGGTCTGGGGTGACGCGGTGCTCAGCCGTTGGCCGGTGCGCGATCCGCGCAGCCTGCCGCTGGCCGCCGTCGGCGCGCCCACCGGGGCGCAGGCCCTCGCGGTCACGCTGGACCTCGGCGACGGTGTGCGTACCGCGGTGGTCAGCACCCACCTGCAACCGCCGCCGGGCACCGGACCGGTGGTCCAGGCCCGCGCGGTCGCCGACTTCGCCATCCGGTACGCGGCCGGTCGACCGTTGGTGGTGGGAGGCGACCTGAACACCGAGCCGGGCGACGAGGCGTTCGCGGAGTTCACCAGGGCGGGCCTGGTCGACGCGTTGGCCGCCGCCCGACCGTTGGCGACCAGCCCGGCGGACGACCCGCGCCAGCAGATCGACCACATCTTCGTCTCGCCCCAGCTGACCGCCGCTGATCCGGTCGCGCCGCGCAGCACCGCCAGCGACCACCTGCCGGTCGCGGTGACGGTGACCCTGCCGCCCCGCTGACCGGGGACCGGCCCGGGCGAACGCAAGGCCCTACAGGCGGTCGGTGGCCAGCAGCCGGTCACCGGCGAAGGCGAGCAGCCAGCCGCCGCCCTTCGGGGTGGCGAAGTCCTCATCGGTACGGCCGGTCAGCCGCTCCAGGGCACCGGGCAGGACCTTGCCCTGACTGCACACCACCGCCTGCCCACCGGTGCCCGCCAACTCCAGCAGCCGGGCGGCGGTGGCCAGGATCTGCTCGTCGCTCTGCTGGCCGGGCTGCGGCTCGTCCAGGTCGCCGCAGACCTCGATCGGCAGGTCGAGCAACGCGGCGGCCGGGTCGAGCGTCTGCACGCACCGTCGCGGCGACGCCGACACCAGCCGGGCCGGTCGGATCAGGGCGATCAGCTCGGCCAGCGCGTTCGCCTGGGCCCACCCCTCGGCGTCCAGGGGGCGTCCGACGTCCGGGCCGGACCAGGTGGCCCGCTTACCGGCGTGCGCGTGCCGGACCACAGCGATCGTCGCCGTCACCGACGGCAGCGCGGCGAACGCCGCCAACACCTCGGCGTCGTGCGGGTAGCTGACCAACCGGATCGCGTCGTCGACAGGGAGCCAGCGGATGTCGTCCACCTCGGTGTCCGGTTGGAAACCGCCGCTGGCCACCGCGAGCATCGACCAGTAGTCGACCAGCTTGGGCTGCCCCTCGCTGCGGTAGCGCACCGAGGGCAGCCGCACCTGCGGCACACCCCGCACGTCGGACTCCTCGGCCACCTCACGGACCGCCGCGGCCAGCGCATGCTCGCCCGGTTCCAGTTTGCCCTTCGGCAGTGTCCAGTCGCCGTAGCGGGGGCGGTGCACCACGCAGACGCGTACGCCGTCGTCGGTCGGCCGCCAGGCCACCCCGCCGGCGGCCCGGATGCCGGTCACGGCAGCCAACTGGTCCGCCGTCGGCGGGTGGCCCGGTGCCAGGCAGCCGGCAGGCGATCCCGCGCCCGGCGCACCGAGGCGCGGTCCCGTTCGGCCAGCCGCCCGGCGGTGACCGCCAGCTCGTGGTCGTCCGGCCGCGCGGCGGCGATCTCCAGCCAGGTGTCCGCCGCCACCGCCGCGTCCTGGTGCTCGCCGAGCACGTCCTGGACCCGGGCGAGGGCGCGGGACAACCGGCGCGCGCCCTTGCCGACCGTCGGGGCCACCGCGTTGACCGCGTACCGGGCCTGTTTGCCCTCCTTGCGGACGGCGTGCCAGCGGTCGTCCGGCGACTGCGCGTCCAGCCCGTCGACGCCGTCCGGCCCGGTCAACCGCCGCCACGGGCGCGCCACCAGCGCGGGTAGCGCCTCGGTGGCGGGCGCGGCCGCCCGGCGGGTGAGCCGGGGCGCGCCGGCGGCCAGCACCAGGGAGTCCACCAGGGCCAGGTAACGCGCGGAGCGCAGCATCTCGTCGATGGCGGTGAACGCCCGCCGCTGCCGTTCGGCGAGCACCTCGTCGAGCCGGTCCACAGCGCCCCGGTCGAGCGGGCTGAGCGGATCGGCGTCGGCGGTACGACGCAGCCGCGCGCGCAGCACCTCGGCGTCGCGGGCCGCCCCGAGCACCCCGGCCAACCAGCGCAGCTCGGCGCGCAGCGGGCCCGACCAGCTCTTGCGCAGCAACGGTTTGAAGGTGCGCAGATCACTGCGCAGGCGTCGACAGACCACCCGCATCTGATGCACGGCGGTGTCGTCACCGGCGGCCGAGGCGCGCAGCCGGACCAGCGGGTCGTGCGCCAACAGCCGGCGGACCTCCTTGCGGACCGACTCGGTCACCACCTCGCCGGCGCTCGGCTCGGCGGTCAATCCGGCCGGCGCGACCAGGTCCGGCTCGGCCCGCGCTGCCGCGCCCAGCGCCCGGACGTGCTTCGGCGTGAACGACCCGCCCCGGGCGCCGGCCTGGCGCAGCACCCCACCGACCCGGTCGAGCAGCTCCCGGTCGCCGGCTTTGCGCTCCACCTCCACCTCGCGGAACGTGTCGGTGGTGGTGCCGGCGTCGTCGAGCACCGTCACCCGGTCGTCCACCACCTCGGCGAGCACCGTGCCGGCCCGGTCACACACCTCGTATGCGTGCCGTACCGTCCGGACCACCGCCACCGGGGCCAGTGGCGCCCCCCGGTGCAGGACGGTGACCAACTCCACCAGCTCCGGTGGCGGCTGCCGCTTCGGCCCGGGCCGGGAGATCTCGTGCCGGACGCCCGGCGTCCCGGTCGGTAGTTTCACCGTCCAGGGCAGCTCGTCTCCCCGCCGGTGGCGCAACGACGCACCGGACCGGGCCAGCCGCAGGTCGACGGTGTCGAGGTAGCGGGCGACCAGCGTCACCGGTGGCAGCGCCCGGACCCGACCTCCGGCCGGGGCGGCACCGGCCAGGTCCGGCAGCACGTAGGTGTCGTCCACCTCGTACTTCTGCTCCTCCTCGACCATCAGCTCAGCCTATGCGCTGCGCGGTCAGCTGGCCGTGCCACCGACGCGGCGCAGCAACAGTTCCTGCAGATGCTCCCGGGCGGTGTCGTCACCGCCGGTACGCCGGGTCCAGGTGCCGTCGCCGGCCAGCTCGAACGCGTCCACTTCGGGGCTCATCGCGGCGGTGAGCACCTGGTCCAGTTCGGCGCGGGCGATCGGGTCGCTCACCTGCACCAGCGCCTCCACCCGGCGGTCCAGGTTGCGGTGCATGAGGTCGGCCGAGCCCATCCAGAACTCGGCCTCACCGTTGTTGCCGAACCGGAAGACCCGGGAGTGTTCCAGGAACCGGCCGAGGATCGAGCGGACCCGGATGTTCTCCGACAACCCCGGCACCCCGGGGCGCAGCGTGCACATGCCCCGGATGAGCAGGTCGACGTGGACGCCGGCCTGGGAGGCGCGGTACAACGCGTCGGTCACCCCCTCGTCGACCAGCGAGTTGACCTTGAACTGGACCAGGCCGGGCATGCCTAAACGGACGTGCGAGATCTCCCGTTCGATCCGTTCGATCAGCCCGCTGCGGATGCCCTGCGGCGCGACCAGCAGCCGCCGGTACGCGGTCTGCCGGCTGTACCCGGTCAGCACGTTGAACAGGTCGGTGAGGTCGGCGCCGATCTCCGGGTCGGCGGTGAGCATGCCGAAGTCCTCGTACAGTCGGGCCGTCTTCGGGTGGTAGTTGCCGGTGCCGATGTGGCAGTAGCGGCGGATCTGGTTGCCCTCCTGCCGGACCACCAACGCGGTCTTGCAGTGCGTCTTCAGGCCGACCAGGCCGTACACCACGTGACAGCCGGCGCGTTCCAGCGTGCGGGCCCAACCGATGTTGGCCACCTCGTCGAAGCGGGCCTTCACCTCCACCAGCACCACCACCTGCTTGCCGGCGGCGGCCGCGTCGACGAGCGCGTCGACGATCGGGGAATCGCCGCTGGTCCGGTAGAGGGTCTGCTTGATGGCCAGCACGTTCGGGTCGGCGGCGGCCTGCTCGATGAAGCGCTGCACGCTGGTGGCGAACGAGTGGTACGGGTGGTGCACCAGGATGTCGCCGTCGCGCAGGGTGGAGAAGACGCTGCGCGGCACCTCGCCCTCGGCGAGGCGGGGATGGGTGGCCGGCACGAACGGCGGGTCCTTCAGGTCCGGCCGGTCCGCCTCGCCGTAGACCTGCCACAGCGCGGAGAGGTCCAGCAGGCCGGGCACCCGCAGCACGTCCTGGTCGTCCATGTCCAGCTCGCGGACGAGCAGCTCCAACATGTGGTCGGAGATGGACGCGGCGACCTCCAGCCGGACCGGCGGACCGAACCGCCGCCGGGCCAGCTCCCGCTCCAGGGCCTGGAGCAGATCCTCGTCGCGGTCCTCGTCGACCTCCACCTCGGCGTTGCGGGTGACCCGGAACAGGTGGCACTCGACCACCTGCATGCCGCTGAACAGCTGCCCCAGGTGCACCGAGATCAGGTCCTCCACGGGCAGCATCCGGACGCCCGGCTGGTCCCGGTCCACCCGGACGAAACGGGGCACGTTGTTGGGCACCTTGACCCGGGCGAACAGCTCCGAACCGCCGTCCGGGTCACGAACCGCCACCGCCAGGTTCAGTGACCGCCCCGAGATGTACGGGAACGGGTGCGCCGGGTCCACCGCGAGCGGGGTCAGCACCGGGAAGATGTACTCCCGGAAGTAGGTGCGCAGCCGTTCCCGCTCGGCGTCGCCCAACTCGCCCCAGCGCAATATCCGGATGCTCTCGTCGGCGAGCTTGGGCAGCACGTCGTCGACGAAACAGGCGGCGTGCCGGGCGACCAGGGCGGCGGTGCGCTCGGCGATCAGCTCCAACTGGGTACGCAGCGGCAGCCGGTCCCCGCCGCGTACCGGCAGGCCGGCGGAGAGCCGCCGCTTCAGTCCGGCGATGCGCACCATGTAGAACTCGTCGAGGTTGCTGGCGAAGATGGCCAGGAACTTGGCCCGCTCCAGCAGCGGGGTGCGCTGGTCCTCGGCCAGGGTGAGCACGCGGGCGTTGAAGTCGAGCCAGGACAGCTCCCGGTTGAGGAACCGGTCCTCCGGCAGCGGCGGGGCCGGAGGCTCTTCGTCGTCCGCCAGCGGGGCGGCTGTCGATCCGACCGGTTGGACCGCACCGGCGGCCGGACCGTCCGCCTCGGTCTGCGGCACCGGGTCGATGACCTCGTCTAGGCCGGAGGAGGCGGCGCCGGGGTCGTCGGCGAGGGTGTCGGCGCGGGCGGCGCCGGCGCGTTCGGCGCGGGACGGACGGAAGCGCCCATCGGCGCCGCGCGCGGTGGAGCCGTTGCGGAGGTTGGTGGCGGGCGGGCGGGCCGGTTGCTCGCGAGGGGTGCTCACCCGCTCATAATCACCCGATTACGGTAAACGCAAAATGAACTTGGGCCCGCCGGGTCAGATCATCGTCGGCAATGTCACCCGGACAACCTCGCCGTCGGGATCGGTGTCGATGCGGACCCGCTGCCCGAGGCGGAGAAGCCGCAGCCCGGAGGCGTCGAAGGCGCGCGCGGGGAAGCGCATCTCGGTGCCGTCGTCGAGCAGCAGCACCCCGCTGCGCGTCGCCGCGTCGTAGCTGGCCACAGTGCCCTGCATGCTGGCACCGTACACCCGGGGGTCCGGCCGGTGGCGCGGCCCGGGCAGGCTCAGCCCGCGGAGCGGGGCGGGGTCAGCCCGCGGAGCGGGCGGGACAAGCTCAGCCGGTGGCGCGGGCCGGGCGGCCGGCGGCCACCAGCGCGGCCGTGCGCGGCCCCAGCCCGAGCCGGTCGGCTTCGGCCAGGTCCGCGGCGGTGTCCACGTCCCGGCGCAGGCTGGGCCAGTCGCCGTCGAGCGGCAACGCCCCGCTCGCCGCGTGCGCGAGCGCCGAACCCACCCCGAAACGAGGGTCCAGCGGTACCCCCGGCGGAGCGGTGAGCAGCACTGTTCCCTCGCCGGGTGTGTCCGGCAGGAACCGGCGGACCGTGGGTCGGCTGTTCTGCGCCGCGAGCAGCGCGCCGGTCAGTTCGGTCGGGCGCAGCGCCGGCACGTCCGCGGTGATCCCGGCCACCCACCCGCGGGCCCTGGCCGCCCCGTGCCACAACGCGGCGTTCAGGCCGGCGTTCGGCTCGTCCGGCAGCACCCGTGCGCCGGCCGCCCGTGCCGTCGCCGCCACCCGGGCGTCGTCGGTCACCACCAGGACCTCGGCGACCGCCGAACAGGCCAGCACCGCGCGGAGCGTGTCGGCCGCGAGGGCCAGCGCCAACTCCTCGTGCGGTACGCCGGGCAGCGCGCCACGCAGCCGACTCTTGGCCGCGGCCAGCGGCTTCACCGGCACCACCACTGCCCACCTCGGCTGACTCACGTCCGCAATCCTGCCAGCCGGACGACGGGACCCTCGCTGGCCGTACCGGGGGCGAGCAGGCATGATTTCCGCTGCGGGCGTCGCGGGCGGGATTTCGCGGCGGGGTTGGGGCGCGACGAGGAGGCACAGTGGCACGGCGGAGGCTGGGGTTCTGGCAACGGTTCGCCGTGGGGCTGGTGAAGCCGGTGATGATCGTCTGGACCCGGCGTACCTGGCGTGGTCAGGAGCATCTCCGCCGCGACGGCGGCATGATCATCGTGGCGAACCACATCTCCCACGCCGACCCGCTGGTTTCCGCGCACTTCATCTACGACTCCGGGCGTTGGCCGCAGTACCTGGGCAAGGCCAGCGTGTTCCGGGTGCCGGTGGTCGGCTGGATCCTGCACCGGTGCCGGCAGATCCCGGTCGAGCGGGGCAGCGTGGACGCCGTGCGCTCGCTGGACGCCCTGGTCGCCGCGCTCAACGAGGGCGGCGCGGTGGTGATCTACCCTGAGGGCACCACCACACGACAGCCGGAGCTCTGGCCGATGAAGGCCAAGACCGGTGCGGCCCGGCTGGCCCTGGCCACCGGCGCCCCGGTCGTACCGGTGGTGATGTGGGGGCCGGAACGGATCTTCGACCCGCGGACGACCCGCGTCAGCCTGCGCCCCCGGATCCCGGTGACCGTTGCCGCCGGGGAACCGATCGACCTGAGCCGGTGGGCGGACGCCCAGCCGACCCGGGCCACCCTCGAGGAGATGACGGACACCATCATGTTGCGGCTGCGGGACATGCTCGCCGAGATCCGTGGCGGTACCCCGCCGCCACTGTGGGAGCGACCGGCCCGGTCCTCCGTCGGCCGTGAGCAGCGGGACGACGCGGCATGAGCGGTCACGTCGCGGTGCTCGGTGCCGGTTCCTGGGGCACCGCCTTCGCCAAGATCCTCGCCGACGCGGGGCGGGACGTGACGGTGTGGGCCCGTCGCGCGCCGGTCGCCGAGAGCATCCGGGCCGAGCGCCGCAATCCGGAGTACCTGCCCGGCCTGCTGCTGCCCGCCCGCGTCACCGCCACCACCGACGCCGCCGAGGCGATCAGCGGAGCCGAGGTGGTGGTGCTGGCGGTGCCGTCGCAGACGCTGCGCGGCAACCTCGCCGAATGGGCCGGGCACCTGCACCCGGACTCCACCCTGGTGTCGCTGATGAAGGGCATCGAGCTGGGCACCACCAAGCGGATGAGCGAGGTCATCGTGGAGACCGCCGGGGTCGCCGCGGACCGGGTGGTCGTCGTGTCCGGCCCGAACCTGGCCCCGGAGATCGCCGTCGAGCAGCCCGCCGCGACAGTGGTCGCCGGGACGAACAGCGCCCGTGCCACGCTCGTCCAGTCGTCGATCCGGACGCCGTACCTGCGCCCCTACACCAACGACGACGTGATCGGCTGTGAGCTGGGCGGGGCGGTCAAGAACGTGATCGCCCTGTCGTACGGCATCGCCACCGCGATGGGTTTCGGCGACAACACCCGGGCCATGCTGATGACCCGTGGGCTGGCCGAGACGGCCCGGCTGGGCGTGGCGCTCGGCGCGGACCCGATCACCTTCGCCGGCCTCGCCGGCATGGGTGACCTGGTCGCGTCCTGCTCGTCCCCGCTGGCCCGCAACCGCACCTTCGGAGAGCATCTGGGCCGGGGCGAGACGCTGGAGCAGGCCCAGGCCGCCACCCGGCAGACCGCCGAGGGCGTGAAGAGCTGCCTGGCGATCCGCGACCTGGCCCGGGCGCACGGCGTGGAGATGCCGATCACCGAGCACGTCGAGCGGATCTGCCACGAGGGGATGGACCCCCGCCTCGCCGTGGAGACCCTGATGAGCCGCACCGCCAAACCCGAGTCGTACGAGTGAGGAACCCGATGAGCGAGTGGGGAGACGGCACCCGCTGCGTCCGCGCGGGACTGCCCGAGCCGGCACCGGGGGATTCGTTCCTGCCCGGGCCGGTCTTCGCCGCGCCGTACCACCTCGACCCGTTCCAGGGTCAGGGCACGTCGCCGAACGGCTACGGCCGCCCCGACAACCCGACCCGGCGGCTGCTGGAGGCGGCCGTGGGCGAGTTGGAGGGTGGTGACTGCCGGGTCTTCGCGACCGGCCAGGCGGCCATCACCGGCCTGCTGCTCACCCTGCTGCGGCCGGGGGACACCGTGGTGCTGCCCAGCGACGGATACTTCCCGGTCCGGGCGTTCGCCACCGATGTGCTGGAGGCCATCGGCGTCCGGGTGCTGTTCGTGCCGACCGTCGGGCCGTACCCGTCGTTCGAGGGCGTCCGGCTGGTGCTGGTGGAGACGCCGGCCAACCCGGGTCTGGACGTGGTCGACGTGGCCGCCCTCGCCGAGCGGGCGCACGCCGCCGGCGCGCTGCTCGCGGTGGACAACACCACTGCCACCCCGCTCGGTCAGCGCCCCCTGGATCTCGGCGCCGACCTGGTGGTCGCCTCCGGCACGAAGGCGCTCACCGGCCACTCCGACCTGCTGCTGGGCTACCTGGCCAGCCGGTCCGCCGAGCTGATCGACGCGGTGACGACCTGGCGGACCACCACCGGGGCGGTGCCGGGCGCGTTCGACGCCTGGCTGGCCCACCGGTCACTGGCCACTCTCGACCTGCGGTTGGCGCGGCAGAGCGCGAACGCCGCGGCGGTCGCCGACCTGCTCGCCGGCCGGTCGGACGTGACCGGCCTGCGGTGGCCGGGGCGGCCGGACGACCCCGCGTACCCGGTGGCCTCGGCGCAGATGCACCGGATACCGGGGGTGCTCTCGTTCGACCTGGGCGACGCCGACCGGGTGGGCCGATTCATCGAGGCCGCCCGGCTGGTGGCGGCGGCGACCTCCTTCGGTGGCCTGCACACCACGGCGGACCGGCGGGCGCAGTGGGGCGACGACACCGCTCCCGGCTTCGTCCGGCTCTCCTGCGGCGCGGAGGACACCGCGGACCTGGTGGCCGACATCGCCGCCGCGTTGGACGCGGCCGGGCCGGTCTGAGCTAGGGTGTCGACGGCCGCGCCGGCGGCCCCGACCGGAGGAGGTGAGTCCGATCCGCGCACAGACAGGACCGGCCCTTCCTCCCGTGTTCCTGCCGCGATAGCGGCCACGGGAGCGCCGGCGAGCGTTTCCCGGAGGATTCCCATGGCACCACCGTTCCCCACCGACCGTCCTGCCCTCGTGCACCGGCTGCGCACCGCCGGCTGCGTGTACGCCGAGGACGAGGCAGACCTGCTGCTGGCCGCGGCGGACACCCCGGCGGCGCTGGCCGACCTGACCGCCCGCCGGGTGGCCGGCGAACCGTTGGAGTACCTGCTCGGCTGGGCGGAGTTCTGCGGCCTGCGGATCGCCGTCGACGAGGGCGTCTTCGTCCCGCGTGCCCGCACCGCCCTGCTGGTCGAGGCGGCGGCCGAGGTGACCGGTCCGGCGCCGGCCGTGGTCGACCTCTGCTGCGGCTCCGGGGCCACCACTGTCGCGCTGGCGCACCGGCTCGCGCCGCGCTGGCTGGCCGCCGCCGACATCGACCCGGCGGCCGTGGCCTGTGCCCGCCGCAACGTCGTCGGGCTGGACGCCGAGGTGTACGAGGGCGACCTGTTCGATCCGCTGCCCCGGCGGTGGCGGGGCCGGCTCGACCTGGTGGTCGCCAACGCACCGTACGTGCCGACCGACGCAGTGGCGCTGATGCCGCCGGAGGCGCGGCTGCACGAGGCCCCGGTGGCGCTCGACGGCGGCCCGGACGGGCTCTTAGTGCTGCGCCGGGTGGGCAGCGGCGCGGCCGACTGGCTGGCCCCCGGTGGTCACCTGGTGGTCGAGGTCGGTACGACCCAGGTGGATGCCCTCTGCGAGTCATTCCAGAAAGCCGGCCTGATCCCCACCGTCCACCATGACGAACTCCGGAACGCCACCGCCCTAACAGCCCGCCGCCCCTAACTCTCCACCCCCACCCCGGCGATCTTGCAGTTTCGGTTGACGTTACGAGCTGAATGGACCTTATGTCGGGACAGTAAGTGCAAGATCGCGGGGAGGGCGGGGCGGGGCGTGGCGGGGGAGAGGGGTTGGCACTAGCCTCGGCTCACACTCATGACGGCGGGAGGCGGTTTCGGTGGGCAGCGCAGGGGTGCCGGTGGTCGTCGGGTTGGACAACGGCGGCACCAGCAACAACGCCACCGTGCTGACGGTGGACGGTCGCTTCCTGGTGGACGGGCTCTTGGAGATCCCCAGCGAGGTGGGGGCCGGGCCGGAGGCGGCGATCGAGGCGTTGGCCCGGGCGCTGGACGGCGCCCTGGCGCAGACCGGCGTGCCGCGTGACCTGGTCCGGGCGGTCGGGCTGGACACTCCGGGCCCGGCCAGCGCCGAGGGTGTCATCTCCTCGCGGGGTTCCACCAACTTCTCCCAACCGGCCTGGCGCGGTTTCGACGTGCGGGGCGCGTTGGAGCGACGGCTCGGCCTGCCGGTGATCTACCACAACGACGGCAACGCGGCGGCGCTCTACGCCCACCACGTCTACTTCGGGGCCGACGCGATGAGCCGTTCGTCGGTGTCCGCGATCGTCGGCACCGGCCTGGGTGGCGGGGTGGTCGAGAGCGGTCGGGTGATCGCCGGTGCGGCAGGCATGGCGGGGGAGCTGGGCCATGTGCACATCCCGCTGAACGGGCTGCTCGGCCCGGGCCAGCCGGACCCCACCTGCGCCTGCGGCTTCACCGGTGATGTGGAGAGCGTCGCCTCGCTGACCGGCATCGAACGCAACCTGCTGCCGTACTGGCTGACCCGGTACCCCGACCATCCGCTCGTCGCCGAGCCGGTGGCCCGGGCGGCCAAGCTGGTGCGCGGTTACGGCGAACGGGGAGACGCTCTCGCGCGGGACCTGTTCACCCAGCAGGCGATGGCGTTGGGACGGCTGTTCACGGTGGCGGCGAACTTCACCGACCCGCACGCGTACTTCGTCGGCGGTGGGGTGGTCGAGGCGGCGCCGGAGTTCCGGGACTGGTTCCTGGCGACGGTCCGCGAGCACACGGTGCTCCGTGAGGAGCAGGCGGCGGTGGCCATCTTCGCGTTGGTGCCGGACCGGGACATGGCCGGCGCCCGGGGCGTCGCGATCGCCGCGCTGGAGGCGCTGCGCGCCGCTCCGGAGCCCCGACCGCTGGTTGCCTGAGCCGGCGCGGGCCTCGACCCACGCCGGCTCAGGCACGTCTGGTCAGCGCTGGGGTGGCGCCTGGGCGAAGGCGGCCCAGGCCGCCGTGGGGAACAGCAGCGCCGGGCCGGCCGGGTCCTTCGAGTCGCGGACGGCCACCAGCCTCGGTATCGCGGCAACCTCCACGCAGGCGCCCTCGTCGCCGCTGCGGCTGCTCTTGCGCCACGCCGCCGCGGCCAAGGCCGCTGTGATCATCGGTGTCATCGGTCCTACCGTCCCTTCAGGACTGACAGGAGCATCTCGCGGCTGTCCGCCGGGCTGAGCGCCACGCTTCGGAGATGCTCCATGATCTTGGTGCAGGTACGCGTCTCACCGGCGCGGTCGAGGATCATCTGACCTGCGACGGTTTCCACCGACGCGATGATCGGGTCCTCCGGGTCGGCGAACTCCAGGATGTGCAGGGAACCCCGGGTGCCCCGGTGGTAGCCGGCGGAGAGCGGGATCACCTGGACGGTGATGTTCGGCAACTCGGCCATCTTGACCAGGTGCCGTAGTTGCCCGTTCATCACCGACTGCTCACCGACCGGGCGCAGCAGCGCGCCCTCGTCGATGATCGCGTCGAGGATGGGCGGCTGGTCGGCGGTGAGCCGCTGTTGCCGGTCGAGCCGGATCTTGACCCGTTGCTCGACCAGGTCGTCGCCGAGGGTGTGCGGCCCGCCGCGCATCACGCCACGGATGTAGTCGGCGGTCTGCAACAGGCCGGGCACCACCGAGGGCTCGAAGTTGGCGATGGCTGTCGCCTCGGCCTCCAGCGCGATGAAGTCGATGGTGCGGGGGTCCAGCAGGTACGAGTACGACACCCACCAGCCCGGCTTGCGGGCGTCCTTGGCCAGCTGCACCGCCGCGGCCACCTCCTCGGCGCTCACCCCGTACGACGTGAGCAGGGCGCGCACGGTGGCCGGGCTGATCAGGGTCTGGGCGTTCTCGTACCGGGAGAGAGTGCTGCGGGTGCTGTTGATCTCATCCGCCGCGGTCTCCAGCGTCAGCCCGGCGGCTTCCCGGTGATGGCGCAGGGCGATGCCGAGCCGGCGGGCACGGGCGGTCTTCGGGGCCATGCATCGATGGTCGCACACATTTGCGGGAACGTCTGCATGAGAGAACGTCGATGAGAGTTGCATTCACGGCTGTACACGTGTCAATCTGTTATGGCGTCCTCACCGCCGGTTGTCGTGGCGACGGTGGTGGTGAGCGACCGGAGGGGATGGGGCGCGCGGCGATCGGGTTTCTCCCCCGTACCCGATCGTCGCGTGCCGCCCCGCCATCCCGGCCCGCCGGAAGGAGACGACGTGCGAACCCGCCCGGAGCCCCCCGCCGTACCCTGGGTCGGCCCACGATGACCCGTTTCCTCGTGGTGCTCACCGACGTGCGTCCGGTCGAGGGCGTCAACCGCAACGAGCGGGTCGCGCCGGAGCGGCGCCGGCAGGTCGTCGGGGCCAGCAGCCGGGAGGCCGCCGACCGCATCGCCGGCGCGTTCATGGCGCTGGGCATGGTGCGGGCCGGCCGGCAGCGGGTGAAGGTGATAGCGGTCGGTCGCCGGCACTCCCGGGACTGAGCGCAGGCCCAGGTCAGCGGCCTGCGACAGCGCTACCTCCCGGTTACACACCGTATATCCTCTGATGACCAGTTGCCGTGTCGTGCCGTGGCTCGCCGGGTATCGCCTCGCCCTTCCGCCACGCACAGTAAGGTCAACCGGGTGAGCGCCACCGGCGAGCACGACCAGCCGCAGTCGCGTACGAAGAGGTGACCGGAGTGACCACCCCAGGCAAGACCCGCGTGGCGATCGTCTTCGGCGGCCGCAGCCCGGAGCACGGCATCTCCTGTGTCAGCGCCGGCAGCGTGTTCGGCGCACTCGACCCGGACGAGTTCGAGGTGGTGCCGGTGGGCATCACCCGGGCCGGCCAGTGGGTGCTGACCAACGGCGATCCCGCCCAGCTCGCGATCAACGCCCGTCAGCTCCCGGAGATCACCGCCGACTCCGGCGACGACATCGTGCTGCGCGCCGACCCCACCGGCAACGGCCTGATGGTGCTCGACCCCACCGAGGGCCCCCGGGCGCTGGCCGACGTGGACGTGGTCTTCCCGGTGCTGCACGGCACGTACGGCGAGGACGGCACCATCCAGGGAATGCTGGAGATGGCCGGCATCCCCTACGTCGGGGCGAACGTGTTCGCCTCCGCCGCCGCCATGGACAAGGAGTTCACCAAGAAGCTCTGCGCCGTCGAGGGCATCCCGGTCGGCTCGTACGCCGTGCTGCGCAACGGGATGACCCTCAGCGAGGAGGACAAGGAGCGGCTCGGCCTGCCGGTCTTCGTCAAGCCGTCCCGAGCCGGGTCGTCGTTCGGCGTCAACAAGGTCACCGACTGGGCGCAGCTGGACGCGGCGGTCGCCGCCGCCCGGCAGTTCGACCCGAAGGTCATCATCGAGGCCGCGATCGTCGGCCGCGAGATCGAGTGCGGGGTGCTGGAGGGCGAGGCCGGTGGCGCGCCCGAGGCGTCAGTGCTGGCCGAGGTGCGGGTCGTCGCCGACCACGACTTCTACGACTTCGAGGCGAAGTACCTCGACGACTCCTGCGAGTACGACATTCCGGCCAACCTGCCGGACAAGGTGACCCGTCAGGTGCAGGAGTACGCGGTCCGCGCGTTCACCGCACTGGATTGCGCCGGTCTGGCCCGCGCCGACTTCTTCGTCACGCCCGAGCTGGACGTCTACCTCAACGAGATCAACACGATGCCCGGTTTCACCCCGACGTCGATGTTCCCGCGGATGTGGGCGGCCTCCGGCCTGGAGTACCCGAAGCTGGTCAACCGCCTGATCCGTACCGCCCAGCGACGCGGCGTCGGCCTGCACTGAGCCGTCCGACCCCGCCCGCGCGGCCCAGCCGGTGCGGGCGGGGTCGGTTCGTGCTCAGCGCTGGCAGCCGGACGGGACGGCCCCGCCGGACGGCACGCTCGCCACGATCGTGCTGGAGATCGCCGGCAACCACTGCAACGGCTGCTCGTACGCGCCCGGGACGCGCACCGTGATCAGCGTCTCCCGGTCGACAGTGGAGAGCACCGCGTCGTCGGCCTGCTCGGCAAGGTGCCAGCAGACCCCGTTGACCGTCCAGACCTCGTCGGTGCTGGGGAAGGTCGGCTTGGTGCCGCCACAGGCCACGGTGAGCGCGGGGTCGCCGTACGCGGCGTTCTGCTCCGGGCCGGCGGTGACCGGCCGCTGGGCCAGGTCGCGGATGCTCGCCGGGAGTTGGGACAACAGCGCCCGGCAGACCGTGGCCGGGCGGGCGGCCAGCGCCGGGGCGGGCATCTCCACCGGGGCGGTGGACTGCACCCGCGCGGTGGTCGCGGAGGGGCTCGGCGCGGCGGCCGGAGTGTCCGGGCTGAGCTTGTTGAAGGCCAACACGGCCACCAGCAGCGTGATCGGCAGGGCTATCACCGTGGCCAGCAGGGCAGCGCCCCGCATGGTCCGGTCGCGGCCGGCCGGCGCGGCGGCGGCGGGATCGGCCGGCTCGCCGTTACCGTCAGCCGGCCCGGACGTGCCGTCGGTCGCGTCGCGCGCACCGTCGTCGTCCACCGCGGAGGAGGATGATGTCAACTCGTCCACTTACAGCCGCACCACCGAACACGTGAGGGTGCGGGTGATGCCGGGCACCATCTGCACCTTGCTGACGATGAGTTTGCCGAGCTCGTCGACGGTGTTCGCCTCGGTGAGGACGACCACGTCGTACGGCCCGGTGACGGCGTCGACGCGAACCACGCCGGAGATGTCCGCGATGAGACCCGCCACGTCACGTGCGCGGCCGACCTCGGTCTGGATGAGGATGTACGCCTGTACCACGACTCGACCTCCGTCCGTCGCCGCCCGGGAGCGGCCCGAAGGGTGAAACTACCTTACGGACCAGGTCTGATCCCTATCGGTGGTCAAGGAGCAGCGGTGAGCGAGCACGGCGGAGCCGGGCAGCACGGGCGCAACGCCCGCGGTGGCGTCGGCGTGTCCGGGATCGGGGAGTTCGGGCTGATCGGGAAGATCACCGCCCGACTGTCGTACGGGCCGACGACCCTACTCGGTCCGGGTGACGACGCGGCGGTGGTGGCCGCGCCGGACGGCCGGGTGGCGGCCTCCACGGACGTGCTGGTCGACGGGCGGCACTTCCGGCGGGACTGGTCCTCGGCCCGCGACGTCGGGCACCGGGCGGCGGCGGCCAACCTGGCCGACATCGCGGCGATGGGTGCCACACCGACCGCCCTGCTGGTCGCGCTCTGCATGCCGGCGGACCTGGACACCGGTTGGGCGGAGGAGTTGGCCGACGGGCTGTCCGCGGAGGCGGCGACGGTCGGCGCGAGCGTCGTCGGTGGGGACATGTCGGCCAGCCCCACCCTGACCGTCGCGGTCACCGCGCTGGGCGACCTGGCGGGCCACCCACCGGTGCTGCGCTCCGGCGCCCGACCCGGGGACGTGCTCGCCCTGGCCGGGCGCACCGGGTACGCGGCAGCGGGGTTGACAGTGCTGACCCGGGGGTTCCGCACCCCGAGGCTGCTGGTCGAGGCGTACCGGCGGCCACAGGTGCCCTACCAGGCCGGCCCGCAGGCCGCCCGATCCGGCGCCACCTCCATGATCGACATCTCGGACGGGCTCCTCGCCGACCTCGGGCACATCTCGGCGGCCAGCGGGGTGGCCATCGACGTACGCCGGGACGGGTTCGAGGTGCCCCGGCAGATGGCCGACGCGGCGCAGGCACTCGGCGTCGACCCGTACACCTGGATCCTCGCCGGTGGCGACGACCACGCGCTGGCCGCGACCTTCCCCCCGGCGGTGCCGCTGCCGCCGGGCTGGCGGCCGATCGGCCTGGTCACTGACGGTGCCGGCGTGACTGTCGACGGCGTCGGCTACGACGGCCCGGCCGGCTGGGACCACTTCCGCTGAGACCCGGGCCACCGCCGTACGCTGGGCACGTGAGTGAGATCGAGATCCGGGTGGTGCGGTTCGACGCGCCGGTCGCACAGCACCTGATCCAGGCCGCCCTCGCCGACCTCGGTGCCCGCTACGGCGGCACCGGCGACGACACCCCGGTGGACGCGGCCGAGTTCGAGCCGCCCGATGGCGCGTTCCTCGTCGCCTACCTGGGCGGTGAGCCGGTCGGCTGCGGTGGCTGGCGTAGCCACGGCGCGGACACCGCGGAGCTGAAGCGGATGTACACGGTGCCGGCGGCGCGGGGGCGGGGGGTGGCCCGCGCGGTGTTGGCGGCCGTCGAGCGTTCCGCCCGCGAGCACTGCCGCAAGCGGGTGGTGCTGGAGTGCGGCGACAAACAGCCCGAGGCGATCGCCATGTACGACTCCGCCGGGTACGAGCGGATCCCGAACTTCGGCTTCTACAAGGACGCGGAGGGCTGCATCTCCTTCGGCCGCACCCTCTGACCCGCCCGCCGCGCACACGACTCAGCCGGCGGACCCCGAGGGTCCGCCGGCTGAGTCGAACGAGAAGGTGGGTGCTACCGCGTCAGGCGCGGGTGACCTTGCCGGCCTTGATGCACGAGGTGCAGACCTGCAACTTCTTGGTGTTGCCGCCACCGGCCGGGGTACGCACCGACTGGATGTTCGGGTTCCAGCGGCGGTTGGTCCGCCGGTGCGAGTGGGACACGTTGTGGCCGAAGCCCGGTCCCTTGCCACAGACGTCGCACACGCTAGCCACGGGATACTCCTGGGATTGATACGTTCATGAGGTCGCCGGCAGGTGCTGCCCGGGCAACCTGGTCAGGTTACCCGATGACTCGCCGACCCGGCCAACCGGCCCGGTCCGGCGCTCGCCCGTGCCCCGGCTCACGCCTGGTCGTGGGCCCGTCCGCCCGATGGCGGGCCGGCCCGGCGGCAAGGCTACCGGAGCGGTCAGTACCCGCCGTGGCCAGTGCCGACCCGGGGCGCGGCGGACACGCCGGACGAGTCCGACGGGTGTCGGTGTGCGCCAGTAGGCTTCTGCCCGTGCTGGACACCCTCGACGCCGCCGCGGTCCGCCGCTGGTGTGCGGGCGGGTTGGCCGCACTGAAGCGTCACCAGGGCGAGATCGACCAGCTCAACGTCTATCCGGTGCCCGACGGCGACACCGGCACCAACCTGGTGCTCACCCTCACCTCGGCCCAGCAGGCCCTCGCCATGGATCTGGACACCCTGCCCGACAGCGGGCCGACCGCGCACGGGCACGCGCTGCGGCTGATGGCCCAGGGCGCGCTGCTCGGCGCGCGGGGCAACTCCGGGGTGATCCTCTCGCAGATCCTGCGGGGTTTCGCCGACCAGGTCGCCGGGATGCCGGCGGTGCGCGGCCGGGAGTTGGCCGCCGCGTTGCGCTCCGGCACCGCCGCCGCGTACACGGCGGTCTCCCGGCCGGTCGAGGGCACGCTGCTCACCGTCGTCGCGGCCGCCGCCGCGGCGGCCGAGGGCGCGGACAGCGACGACCTGCCGGCGGTGGCCGGCGTCGCGGCCCGGGCGGCGGCCGAGGCGCTCGCCCTGACTCCGGAGCAGCTGCCGGCGCTGGCCCGCGCGGGCGTTGTCGACGCCGGTGGCCGAGGGCTCTGCGTGCTGCTCGACGCCCTGGTCGAGGTGCTGACCGGGGAGAGCGCGGCCCGGCCCGCGCCGACGCCGCGCGCCGCCCGCCCGGCGGCCACCGTCGCCCGCGAGACCGGTTCCGACGAGTACGCGTACGAGGTGCAGTTCCTGCTCGATGCCCGAGCCGAGGCGGTCGCCGGGTTGCGCCGGGCCCTGGACGCGTTGGGCGATTCGCTCGTCGTCGTCGGCGACGGGCGTGAGCCGGAGGGCACCTGGAACGTGCACGTGCACGTCAACGACGTGGGCGCGGCGGTCGAGGCCGGGGTCGCCGCCGGCCGCCCGTACCGGATCTCGGTGACCTGTTTCGCCGACCAGCCGGAGCCGCCCGCCGGCCCGGCGGTGACCGGCCGGGCCGCGGTGGTGGTGGCCACCGGCGGCGGCATCGCCGAGCTGTTCGCCGCCGAGGGGGCGACGGTGGTGCCGGGCAACCCGTCCACCGGTGAGTTGCTCGACGCCGTGCGCAGCACCGGCGCGGCCCGGGTGGTGGTGCTGCCCAACGACGCCAACACCGAGGCGGTGGCGAGCGCGGCGGCCCGCGAGGCCCACCGCTTCGGCATCAAGGTGAGCGTGGTGCCGACCCGCTCGCCCGTGCAGGCGTTGGCCGCCCTCGCGGTCCGCGACGGCGACCGCCGCTTCGAGGACGACGTGATCGCGATGGCCGAGGCGGCGGGCGCCTGCCGGTACGCCGAGGTCTGCCACGCCAGCCGGGAGGCGCTGACAGTGGCCGGCCCGTGCCGTCCCGGTGACGTGCTGGCGCTGGTGGAGGGGGAGGTGCACCTGATCGGCGCCGACCTCACCGACACCTGCGCGGCGGTGGTCGACCGGATGCTCGGCGGTGGTGGCGAAATGGTCACCCTGCTGGCCGGGGCGGACGCGCCGGCCGGGCTCACCGATGCCGTCCGCGCGCACGTCGCGCGACGCTGGCCGTTCGTCGAGGTGCACGCGTACCCGGGCGGCCAGCCGTTTTATCCGCTCCTGGTAGGGATCGAATGAGCGAACCAGCCACGGTGGACACTTCGCTGAAGAAGCTGGTCGGGGAGAAGACAGCCAAGGCGCTGGCCGCACACCTCGACCTGCACACCGCGGGCGACCTGGTCTACCACTTCCCGCGTCGCTACGACGAGCGTGGTGAGCACACCGACATCCGCTCGCTGGACGTCGGTGAGCAGGTCACCGTGCTGGCTCAGGTGCAGCGCACCGCGGTGCGCCCGATGCGTCAGCGGCGGGGCAACCTGCTGGAGGTGACCGTCGGCGACGCTTCCGGCGGGGTGCTGACGTTGACCTTCTTCGGCAACCAGGCGTGGCGCGAGCGGGAGCTGCGCCCCGGCCGGTGGGGGTTGTTCGCCGGCAAGGTCACCGAGTTCCGGGGCAAACGGCAGCTCAACGGCCCGGAGTACGTCCTGCTCGGCGAGGGTGGCGACGGCGAGGCGGCGGTCAACGACGACATCGAGGAGTTCGCCGGGGCGCTCATCCCCGTCTACCCGGCGGCCGCTGCCGTGCCGACCTGGGTGATCGCGCGCTGCGTGCGCGTCGTGCTGGACACGTTCACCCCGCCGGACGACCCACTGCCGAACGCCGTGCGGGCCGGTCGCAAGCTGGTCGGGTTGGGCGCCGCGCTGACCGAGATCCACCGGCCGTCCAGCAAGGAGGCGCTGCACCAGGCGCGGCGGCGACTCAAGTGGGACGAGGCCTTCGCCGTCCAGGTGACCCTGGTGCAGCGCAAGCACCGGGCGGCCGACTGCCCGGCCCGGCCCCGCCCGCCACGCCCGGGCGGGCTGCTGGAGGCCTTCGACGCCCGACTCCCGTACGAGCTGACGGCCGGTCAGCGTGAGGTGGGCGTGGAGATCGCGGCGGACCTGGCCGTCGGGCACCCCATGCATCGCCTGTTGCAGGGCGAGGTGGGCTCGGGCAAGACGGTGGTGGCGTTGCGGGCGATGCTCCAGGTGGTCGACGCGGGCGGGCAGGCCGCGCTGCTGGCGCCCACCGAGGTGCTGGCCGCCCAGCACCACCGCGGCATGCTCGACCTGCTCGGGCCGCTCGGTCGGGCCGGCGAGCTGGGCGCCGCCGAGCACGCCACCCGGGTCGAGCTGGTCACCGGCTCGCTGGGCGCGGCGGCCCGCCGCCGGGCGCTCGGCGAGGTGGCCAGCGGCGCCGCCGGCATCGTGCTCGGCACCCACGCCCTGCTCTACGAGGGGGTCGACTTCGCCGACCTGGGCCTGGTGGTCGTCGACGAGCAGCACCGTTTCGGCGTGGAGCAGCGCGACGCCCTGCGGGCCAAGGCCGATCAGCCGCCGCACGTGCTGGTGATGACGGCCACCCCGATCCCGCGCACGGTGGCGATGACGGTCTACGGCGACCTGGCGGTCTCCACGCTCTCCCAGTTGCCCCGGGGCCGGTCGCCGATCGCCTCGCACGTGGTGCCGGCCGCCGAGAAGCCGGCCTATCTGGACCGGGCCTGGCGGCGGCTGCGCGAGGAGGTGACCGCCGGGCACCAGGCGTACGTGGTGTGTCCGCGCATCGGGGACGGCCCCGGCTCGGAGGAGGAACCGCCACCCGAGGACGACAACGGCCGGCGGGCGCCGCTGGCGGTGACCGAGGTGGCCCCGCTGCTGGCCGAGGGTCCACTGCACGGCCTGCGGATCGGGGTGCTGCACGGTCGGCTGCCGGCCGACGAGAAGGACTCTGTGATGCGGTCCTTCGCGGCCGGTGACCTGGACGTGCTGGTGGCGACCACGGTGATCGAGGTCGGCGTGGACGTGCCGAACGCGACGGTGATGATCGTGCTGGACGCCGACCGGTTCGGTGTCTCCCAGTTGCACCAGTTGCGGGGCCGGGTCGGCCGGGGTGCCGCCGCCGGGCTCTGCCTGCTGGTCAGCGAGGCGCCGGAGGGTTCGTCGGCGCGGGAGCGGCTCGACGCGGTGGCGTCCACGAGCGACGGTTTCAAGCTCGCCGAGCTTGATCTGGAGCAGCGCCGCGAGGGCGACGTGTTGGGTGCCACCCAGTCCGGACACCGCTCGCACCTGCGGTTGCTGTCGCTGCGTCGCGACGCCGACCTGATCCGCGAGGCCCGCGCCGAGGCGATCACCCTGATCGAGGACGACCCGGAGCTGACCCGCAATCCGGCGCTGGCCGCCTCGGTGGCCGCACTTGTCGACGAGGACCGCGCGGAGTACCTGGAAAAGGGCTGATCACGCGCACCGCCGTGATCCACTCCAGTTTCATGAAATCGGGGTGTCCCGTCGACAGGGATACCCCGGTTTCCATGAAGTCGAGTCGATCAGCCTGGCCGCCAGATGGCTGAGGGCGCGCCGACCGGGTGGTCGGCGCGCCCTCAGGTGTCAGAGCGGGTTGTCTCAGGCGGTGAAGCGAACCCGACGACGACGGGCCACCACGAACAGGGCGGCACCGGCGGCGAGCAGCACCACGGCACCCGCGATGATGCCGCCGGTCGCGGCACCGGTCAGCGGCAGAGCCGGCTCGTCCTTGTCGCCGCCACCCTGACCCGGGGTGCAGTCGGCCGGTTTCTCCCACGCGATCGGCGCGGTGTCGTCCAGGCCCTCGGCGGCCGGGGTCACGGTCAGACCCTCGAACGCCTCGAACTCGACGACCACGGTCTTGCCCGGCTCGACGGTCCGCTTCTGCGCCTCACCCTTGTTCGGGGTAAGGGTCACCTCGAAGGCCTTGCCGTCCTCCGGGTTGGCGAAGCCGAAGATCAGCTTGTCGCAGGTGGACTCGAAGCCGGCTTGGGGCTCACCGGGCTTGACGCAGTCCTCGGGGCTCACCCAGGTGTAGGGCTCGCCGACCGGCTTGTCGCCCTCGCTGACGGTGATCTTGCCGGCCTTGGCCGGAACGACGATGTCCTTCTTGCTCTCGCCCGGCGCGACGGTGTAGGTCTCCGAGAAGCCCTTGGCCTTGACGGTGAGCTTGGCCTCGGTCGTGGCGTCCGCGCCGTTGGCGAGCGTCACCGTGACGGCGCCCTCACAGTCGGAGGCGAAGCTGGCGGTGGGGATGCTGACCGCCGGCGGGGTGGTCGGCGGGGTCGTCGGCGGGGTGGTCGGAGGCGTGGTCGGCGGGGTGCTCGGCGACGGCTCCGGCGACGGGCTGGTCGGCGGCTGCTCGCTCTCGCAGGTGCCCTCGAACGTCACCTTCGCCGTGCGGGCGTCCTTCTCGGGGTAGCCGTCGTCCCAGCGGGCCTTCACGGCGAGGGTGGCCTCGGTGGCCGAGCCGGGCACCCGCTGCACGCCGGTGATCGGGGTGTTGACGTCGTACGGGTAGGAGTCCTTCTCCGACGTCGCGACGATGTTGGTCACCGTGGTGTTGGCGGGGGTGAGGGCGACGCTCGACAGCTGGAAGAACTTCGAGGAGTAGTGGTAGACGCTCTTGACGGTCCAGTTCACCACCCACTCGCCGGTGGTGGTGTCACAGACCGCTTGGCCGCTCGGCTGGGTGTAGTGGGCGCTCGCGGGGCTCGCGATGACGCCGACACCGGCGAGGCCGATCAGCGCACCCGCGGCGATGGCCGCGACGCGCCGGAACGGAGACTTGGGAGGGTTCACGCCTGCTCCTGGTGAGGGGGGTACGGATCGCGTGGCGGGAGGCCGGGAGACATGGTGACCGGGGAGTCACCTGCTCACCGGGGCGTCGCGACGCGGTGGTGTTCCCGCGGCGAAAGCGGGGACAGGGGGAGACTGTACTGATGGGTGGTTAATGAGGGGAGTTCAGATCATTGCCATCCGGCAATGTAGTCGATTCGTGATCTTTGATGAACTGAAGGTGTCCGTCCGATCACTGGGGACCGTCCGCCCGCCGCTGCTGCACTGTGGATTCCGGGCCTGCGTGGCTGCTCAGTCGCGCCGCGTCGTCGCCGGCTGGCCGGCCCTCCGGATCCGCGCCGCGCTGACCGGGTCCGCGTCGCATCGCGTAGCGTCGCGGGCATGAGCAGGAGGAGACGGTGACCCGGATCGTGGCCGGGACGCTCGGTGGCCGGCGGATCGCCGCGCCCCCCGGCGCCGGCACCCGACCCACCTCGGACCGGGTCCGGGAGGCGCTGTTCAGCGCCATCCAGGCCGACGTCGATCTCGACGGCGCCCGCTTCGCCGACCTGTACGCCGGCTCCGGCGCGGTCGGGCTGGAGGCGCTCTCCCGGGGCGCTCGGCACGTGCTGCTCGTTGAGTCCGACCCGCGGGCGGCCCGGGTGATCCGGGAGAACGTGGCGGCCCTGCGCGCCGGCCCGGCGGCCCGTCTGGTCGCCGGCAAGGTGGCGACGGTGCTGGCCGCCGGGCCGGACGGGGAGCCGTACGACGTGGTCTTCGCCGACCCGCCGTATGCGGTGCCGGACGAGGAGATCACCGCGCTGTTGGCCGCGCTCGTCGACGGCGGCTGGCTGGCGCCCGACGCGTTGGTGGTGGTCGAGCGGTCCCGCCGCACCAGGGAGTTCGACTGGGTGGAGGGGATCACCGCCGAGCGCAGCCGCCGTTACGGCGAGACCACCCTTTGGTACGGTCGCCGATCATGAGACGTGCGGTGTGTCCCGGTTCGTTCGACCCGGTCACCAACGGACACCTCGACATCATCGGTCGGGCCAGTCGGCTCTTCGATGAGGTCATCGTCGGTGTGCTGGTGAATCAGTCGAAGAGTGGCCTGTTCACCGTCGAGGAGCGCATCGAGATGCTCCGCGAGGTGACCTCGTCGTACGGCAACGTGCGGGTCGAGTCGTTCCGCGGGCTGCTGGTGGACTTCTGCCGGGCCCAGCAGGCGAGCGTGCTGATCAAGGGTCTGCGGGCGGTCAGCGACTTCGACTACGAGTTGCAGATGGCCCAGATGAACATCGGTCTGGCTGGCGTGGAGACGCTCTTCATGCCGACCAATCCGCTCTACTCGTTCCTGTCGTCGAGCCTGGTCAAGGACGTGGCCAAGTGGGGTGGCGACATCTCCGCCCACGTCCCCGACCCGGTCCGCGAAGCGCTCCAGGCCCGGCTGGGCCCCCGCCGCTGAGCTGATCCGCACCACACGGCCCTGTCCGACCCCCTCGCTCCCCGCGATCTTGCACTTATGGTTCCCGGATCGCTCCTTCTGCGGCGATTTGACGCAACAGGACGTGCAAGATCGACGCTGAGGACGGGGACGCGGGGGGTGACTATGTCGCGACTCGCCGGGATGGGGTGAGTGGGGCGGCGGTGGGGCGGGCACGACATGATTGGTGGCGCGGGGAACGGCCGTAGCCCGCATCATGGAGGTCGGCCGACGAACGACAGGAGTGAGGTAGCCGGTGGACCCGCTCGATCGCATCGACGAACTGATCGCCATCCTGGAGCAGGCCCGCTCCGTCCCGATGTCGCGCAACAACTGCATGGTCGACCGGGGTGAGATGATCGCTGCCCTCGACGAGATGCGCGCCGACCTCCCCGCCGACCTGCGTCGTGCCGCCGCCCTGCTGGAGGAGCGCGACAAGATCATGGAAGCCGGCAAGCGCGAGGCGGACCGGATCATCAGCGAGGGTGAGGCAGAACACGCCCGCCTGGTCTCGGTGAACGAGATCACCGTGTCCGCCGAGCACGAGGGCGCCCGGATCATCGGGGAGGCCCGCGCCGAGGCCCAGCGCCTGCGGGAGGAGGTCGACGACTACGTCGACACCGCGCTGGCCAACTTCGAGCAGTTCCTCACCCGGGCGCTGGCCTCGATAGAGCGCGGCCGGGACAAGATGCACGCGTTGCGGGAGATCGGCACCTTCGCTGGGGATGAGGCGGAACGCCCGCTACCCTTCTGAGCGGCACCTCACCAGCCGACTTCTCAGGCGGGCGTCGCCCCCGGTTCGACGGTCCGGCGGTCGTCCAGGTAACCTTTTTTGTCGGCCTCTCACCGGCCGGAGTCTAACTATGCCCAAGCACTCGCCATCGACACTCAACCCCAGGTCGCCGCTGGTCCTCGACACGAGGGACCTGCCGCGTCGCCCTGGCGCGTTGCGTGAGGTCCAGCGGGTCGTGCCGGCACCGGCGGACCTCGGTGTGGAGTTGATCGGCGTGCCGGAGGGCGCGGACCTCGACCTCGATCTGAGGTTGCAGTCGGTGTCCGAGGGCGTGCTCGTCTCCGGGACCATCACCGGTCCCGTCCGGGGTGAGTGCGGCCGTTGCCTGCGCGAGATCAACGACTCGATGGCCGTGACGATCCAGGAGCTGTACGCGTACGAGGACAGCACCACGGACGCCACGACCGACGAGGACGAGGTGGGCCGGATGCAGGGCGATCTGATCGACCTGGAGCCGGCGCTGCGGGACGCGTTGGTGCTCACGCTGCCGACCAACCCGCTCTGCCGGGAGGACTGCCCAGGACTGTGCCCCGAATGCGGGGCGCACTGGGACGATCTGCCGGCCGACCACAGTCACCAGCAGATCGACCCGCGTTGGGCGGGCCTGTCGCAACTGACCGTTACAGAGGAGTAAGAACCGTGGCCGTCCCGAAGCGCAAGATGTCGCGCAGCAACACCCGGTCCCGCCGGGCGAACTGGAAGGCGACCGTGGTCGCGACCGTTGCGTGCCCGCAGTGCAAGTCCCCGAAGCTGCCGCACGCCGCCTGCTCCGTCTGCGGCACCTACAACGGCCGCCAGGTTCTCGAGGTCTGACCTGGACGCCGAGTGACGCCCCCGACCCCAGGTCGGGCGGCGCGCGCATCCTGGCATTCGCCCGGTGCCCCGGCTCCCTCCGACGCCGGCCGGCCTAACCCGGCCGGCGTTCCGGTGGAGCCGGGCGCCGCGCGGATCGCCGTTGACCTCCTCGGCGGGGACGACGCTCCCGCCGTCGTGGTTGACGGCGCTCTGCGGGCCATGCGCGCCGACCCTGACCTGCATCTGCTTCTCGTCGGTCCGACCGAGGTCGCCGACGAGCTGATTGCCGCCCTCGACCCGGCGCAACGCGCCCGGATCACCGTGCGGCCCGTCCGCGATGTCGTCGGCATGGCCGACCATCCCAGCGCCGCCCGCGCCGAGAGCACCGTCCGGGCCGCGGTCACCGCCGTCCGGGACGGGACCGCCGACGCCCTGGTCTCCGCCGGCGCCACCGGTGCCACCGTCACCGCGGCCGTGCTCGGCCTCGGCCGGTCACCGGAGATCCGCCAACCTGCGCTGGCCGCCACCCTGCCCGCCGTGGCGGGGCCGGTCGTGCTGCTCGATGTCGGCGGCTCCCTGGAACCCCGCCCGGCCACCCTCGCCCGGCACGCCGTGCTCGGTGCCGCCTACGCGGCGGTGGCCCACTCGATCGCCGCGCCCCGGGTCGGGCTGCTCTCGGTCGGCACCGAGGCCGGCAAGGGCGACCGGGTCCGCCGCGCCACCGACCCGCTGCTCGCCGTCGAACCGCTGCCCGGTGGGGCGCGCTACGTCGGTCTGGTCGAGGGGTTCGACGTGGCCCTCGGCGCGCGCGCCGATGTCGTCGTCACCGACGGGTTCACCGGTAACGTGCTGCTCAAGGCCATTGAGGGCGCGTACGCGATGGCCGGCGGCCCACCCGCGCAGGGCGGCGCCCCCCGCGCGGCGGCCCTGTTGGGTGTCGCCGGGACGGTGGTCGTCTGCCACGGGTCCGCCCGCGCCGACGACGTCGCCTCCGGCATAGCTCTCGCCGCCCACCTGTGGCGGCGGCGCGCCACCGATCTGGTCTCCGCGTTGCTCGACGGCAACGCCGCGACGAATCGCACCGATCGCTCCACCGACACCGAGGTACGCACATGAGCAACGACAAGCGGCGGCGGGCGTCCGTCGGTCACCTGGAAGCCGCCTTCGGCGTGAGCCTGGAACCCGAGCTGCTCCAGCGCGCGTTGACCCACCGGTCGTACGCGTACGAGAACGGCGGGCTGCCCACCAACGAGCGGCTGGAGTTCCTCGGCGACTCGGTGCTCGGCGTGGTGATCACCACGGCGCTCTTCCACAACCACCCGGATCTGCCCGAGGGGCAACTCGCCAAGCTGCGGGCCAGCGTGGTCAACATGCGGGCGCTCGCCGACGTGGCCCGCGGTCTGGGCCCGGACGGGCTCGGCGCGTACCTGCTGCTCGGCAAGGGTGAGGAGACGACCGGTGGCCGGGACAAGGCGAGCATCCTCGCCGACACGCTGGAGGCGCTGCTCGGCGCGATCTACCTGCAGTACGGCCTGGACACCACGGGGATCGTCATCCACCGGCTCTTCGACCCGCTGATGGCCGAGTCGGCCGGTCGCGGCGCCGCCCTGGACTGGAAGACCAGTCTCCAGGAGTTGACGGCGGCGCTCGGGCTCGGTGTGCCGGAGTACCGCATCGAGGGCACCGGCCCGGATCACCTCAAGACGTTCACCGCCTGGGTGGTGGTGGCCGGCAACCGCTACGGCGGCGCGGAGGGGCGCAGCAAGAAGGAGGCCGAGCAGCGGGCCGCCGAGGCCGCCTGGCGCACGCTCACCGAGCAGAACGACAAGGACGGCGACGACGGCCAGGATGGTCGGGCCGGCGACGACCGCCAGAACCAGCCGACCGACCGGGACGACGCGGCCGACCGGGGTGAGCCGTTCGGGCCGCTGGAGCGCGCCGAGCGGGCCGCTTCGGCCGAGCAGGCCGACCACCTGGCGCAGGCGTTGCCGGCCGGGGGCGCCGACGGCCACGAGACGGGGCCGGCGCGTGCCTGAGCTGCCCGAGGTGGAGACCGTCCGGCAGGGGGTGGCCCAGTGGGTCGTCGGCCGCCGGATCGCCTCGGTCGAGGTTCGTCATCCGCGTGCGGTCCGCCGGCACGCTCCCGGCGACGTGCACTTCGCCGACGTGCTCGCCGGCCGGACGGTGCTGGACGCCCGCCGTCGCGGTAAGTACCTGTGGCTGCCACTGGACAGCGGTGACGCGATCGTCGGGCACCTCGGCATGTCGGGTCAGCTGCTGCTCCAGCCACCCGGCACAGTGGACGAGACCCACCTGCGGGTCCGGTTCCGGTTCAGCGACGACGGCCCGGAGCTGCGCTTCGTCGACCAGCGCACGTTCGGTGGGCTCTCGGTGAGCGAGGGCGGCGCCGAGTTGCCCGACGAGATCGCGCACATCGCCCGCGACCCGATGGACCCGGAGTTCTCCGACGAGGCGTTCGTCGCGGCGCTGCGCCGCCGGCACACCGAGGTGAAGCGGGCCCTGCTCGACCAGACCCTGATCTCCGGGGTGGGCAACATCTACGCCGACGAGGCGCTCTGGCGCGCCCGGCTGCACGGCACCCGACCCACCGACGCGCTGACCGCTCCCGCCGCGCAGCGCCTGCTCGGTCACGTCCGCGACGTGCTGGCCGAGGCGATCAAGGAGGGCGGCACCAGCTTCGATGCCCTCTATGTCAACGTCAACGGCGAGAGTGGCTACTTCGACCGGGCGCTCAACGCCTACGGCCGCGAGGGCGAGCCGTGCCGCCGGTGCGGCGCGCCGATCCGCCGGGAAGCGTTCATGAACCGGTCCTCGTACAGCTGCCCGCGTTGTCAGCCACGGCCCCGGGGTTCCCTTCGGGGATGACCCGGAGCCGGCTCGGGGCGGTGCCGGCGGGTCGCGGCGGGTCGCTCCGGGTTGGACCCGGGGGTACGCCCGGATCGCGGGCTGACGCCCGTCGCACGCACCCCCGCTCCCGGTCCGGTGGTTCCAGGGTGGGCCGGGGTCGATCCCCGATGTGACCGCCTCGTCGCGCGCCTAGCGTCAGCACAGTTGACCGGGGGCTGACGTGACAGGGGGATCCGAGATGGGCAGAAGACCGGTGACGGTGCGGCTGGCGCGGTGGAGCGCCGAGCACCCGTGGCGGGCGATCGCACTGTGGGCCGTGTTCGTGGCGGTGTGCTTCGTCGGCGGCAACGCCGCCGGACTCAACGAGGCCACCAACGGCGACCAGGCGATCGGCGAGGCGGGACGGGCCAGCGTGATCGTGGACGCCGGTGACTTCGCCGACCCGGCCGTGGACAACGTCCTGATCACGTCCCCCGGTGGTGCGCTGGACCAGGCGGCGGCGAAGGCGGCGGCCGACGACGCGGCGGCCCGGCTGCGTACCGTCGCCGGGGTTGCCGGGGTGGGCCAGCCGGTCACCGCGCGGGACGGCTCGGCGCTGTTGCTGCCGATCACCATGTCGGGTGACCCGGAGACCGCCTCGGAGCGGGTGCAGCCGCTGCGGGACGCCACCGCCGCCGTGCAGGCGGCGCACCCCGAGCTGCGCGTCGAGCAGGTCGGCGGGCCGTCGATCGGTCAGGCCCTCGACGACACCCTGGGCAAGGACTTCAAGCGCGCCGAGCTGCTCAGTCTGCCGGTCACCCTGGCAATCCTGATCATCGCGTTCGGCGCGCTGATCGCGGCGAGCGTGCCGGTGCTGCTGGCGCTCTCCTCGGTGGCCGCCGCGATGGGTCTGTCCACCCTCGCCTCGCACCTGGTGCCGGCCACCGACACCACGGCACCGGTGATCCTGCTGATCGGCATGGCGGTCGGTGTCGACTACTCGCTGTTCTACATCCGTCGGGAGCGGGAGGAACGCGCCAAGGGCCGGTCCGGGCTGGACGCGGTGGAGATCGCCGCGGAGACCTCCGGGCACGCCGTGGTGGTCTCCGGCTTCGCGGTGATCATCTCGATGGCCGGGCTGCTGCTCGCCGGCGACGTGGTCTTCTCGTCCCTCGCCATCGGCTCGATCCTCGTGGTGGCCGTCGCGGTGACCGGTTCGCTGACCGTCCTGCCGGCGCTGCTGGCCCGACTCGGCCGCTGGGTGGACCGACCCCGGGTGCCGCTGCTTTGGCGACTCACCGCGCCGCGCACCGGCCGGCACGGTGGACCCCGCTCGCCCCGGCTGTGGCCCGCGGTGCTCCGGCCCGCGCTGCGCGCCCCGGTGGCGACGCTGGTCATCTCGGTCGGGCTGCTGCTCGCGCTGGCCGCGCCGGCGCTCGGGATGAAGCTGAAGTTCCCCGGCATGGAGGACCTGCCCCGCACGACTGCGGCGATGCAGGCGTACGACCGGCTCACCGCGGCCTTCCCGAGCGCCGGGACCAACCACGTGGTGGCCGTCCGGGCGCCCGCCGACCAGGCCGACCGGGTCCGCGCCGCCCTCACCGACCTGTCCGCCCGGGCGGCCGGCGATCCGCTGTTCGCCCCGGCCGAGGCGGACGGCCCGAAGATCGAGGTGTCGGCCGACCACCGGGTCACGGTGCTGGACGTGCCGACCCCGTACGCCAGTCGCGACGACCGGTCCGTGCGGTCGCTGGAGAAGCTGCGCGGCGACCTGGTCCCGGCCGAGCTGCGGGGCATCCCCGGCATCGAGTACGCGGTGGGCGGGGGCGTGGCCGACAGCGAGGACTACGCACAGCACGTGCGGGACAAGTTGCCGCTGGTCATGGGCTTCGTGCTGGTGCTGACCTTCCTGGTCATGGCGTTCACCTTCCGGTCGGTGGTGATCGCGGCCAGCTCGATCGCGCTGAACCTGCTCTCCGCCGGTGCCGCGTACGGCCTGCTGGTGCTGGTCTTCCAGGGCGAGTGGGCGCAGGGACTGTTGGGCTTCACGTCGATGGGCGCGATCGTGTCCTGGCTGCCGCTGTTCCTCTTCGTGGTGCTGTTCGGCCTCTCGATGGACTACCACGTCTTCGTGGTCAGTCGGATCCGCGAGGGCGTCCGTTCCGGCCTGGCCAACCGTGACGCCGTGTCGTACGGGATCACCTCGTCGGCCGGCGTGGTGACCAGCGCGGCGATCGTGATGGTCGGAGTGTTCTCGATCTTCGCCACGCTGAGCACCATCGACATGAAGCAGCTCGGCATCGGCCTGGCGGCGGCGATCCTGCTGGACGCCACCATCATCCGGGGCGTGGTGCTGCCGGCGTTGATGACCATGCTCGGCGACGCCAACTGGTGGGCCCCGCGCTTCCTGCGCCGCACCCCGGCACCCGCCCCCACAGACCCCCCAGCCCCAACCCCAGAGCTACTCCCCATCCCCTAACCCCCGCCCCGCCCTCGCCCCTCCGCGCCCCGTCCCCGCCCCCTCAATCCGCCGATCTTGCACTTTCGGTGACGACAAAGTCGGATAAATCTGGCATATCGACCACCGAAAGTGCAAGATCGCGGGGTGCGGGGTGCGGGGTGCGGGGTGCGGGGTGCGGGGGGTTAGGGGAGGGGGCAAGGGTCGCGGGAGGCGTCGAGGGTGCGGTCCTTGCGGATCGACGCGAAGCCGTAGCCGACAGTGGTGACACAGAAGTCGTCGGTGGAGTCGGTGTACTCGACGTGGAAGACCGGCTTGCCGGCGTCGCTGAACGGCAGCAGTTTGGCGCACTGGGCCAGCCGGACGCACTCCTCGTTGACCGCGAAGTCGAAGTCCGGGGCGAGCGCGGCGAGCTGCGGCACGTCGTTGGCCAGTCCGGGGGAGAGGCTCAGCGAGCGGGCCAGCTCGGCCAGCCGGCGGTTGAACAGCAGTTGGTCGTCGAAGTCGAGCGGAAAGCCGGTGCGGGCCGCGTATCCGTCGGCGTCGAAGAGCGCCACCGCGCCGAAGCCCTTGCCCCGGCAGAGCCGGAACCGGTCGGCCAGCACCGGCCGGAGCGCGTCCCAACTCCGGACGTCCAGCCACTGGCTGTCGGGTCGACGCCCGGCCGAGCCCCGGACGATCTCCGGGAACCGGTTGGCGTCCGGGTCGTCGGAGCCGACCGACCCCACGTTCACCTGGCAGATCAACCGGCGGTCCCGGGAGCGCAGCTCGGCGGTCTGGGCGGCGGTGGTGGTCACCGGGTCGAGCAGGAAGACGTCGGCGTCCACCGCCGGATCGAGCGGGCCGCTGAGCTGCCACTGCCACTGCCAGTGCCGGGCCTGTTCCGTCGGCCACGCGGTGGGCGCGCCGGGTGGGGTGAGCGCGGGCCGGCACCCGTACGCCGGCAGCACCAGCAGGAGCACGACGCTTGCCGACAGGGCGCGGTGCAGCGGGCGTACGGCGACGCGTCGCCGCGGCCGGATCCGCATCGGCAGCTCCCGGGTCCCGGACGGCCGGTCGCCGCCCGCACCGGTACGCGGCCCCCACGCTCCGGCCCGACGTACCTCACCGGGTCAAACGAGCGCGGGGGCGGGAACGACGCGCGGTCAGCGCGGCGCTGCGAAGACCTGCGTCCAGTACGGTCCGTTGCTGCTGGCGATGCCGACGCCGATCTCGGTGAACGCGCAGTTCAGGATGTTGGCCCGGTGGCCGGAGCTGTTCATCCAGGCGTCCATGACCGCGGCCGGGGTCTTCTGGTTCCAGGCAACGTTCTCGCCGTACGTGCGCCAGGTGTAGCCGACCCGGTCCAGCCGGGTGCCGGCGTTGCTGCCGTCGCTGCCGGTGTGCGACATGTTCTGGTGGTCGGCCTGATCCTGGCTGTGCCGCTGGGCGGCGGTCATCAGCTTGTCGTCGATGCTGAGCGCCTTGCAGCCGGCCTTGGCCCGTTCGGCGTTGACCAGGTCCACCACCTCGCGGGCCTGGGCGCTGACCGAGCCGCTGGAGCCGCCGGTGTTGGTGGAGCCGCCGGTGCTGCTCGGCGCGCTGGTGCGCGTGACGCTGCGCCGCGACGCCGCGGTGCTCCGCGACGATGCCGGCGTGGGCTTGACGACCTTGCTCGGCGTCGGGCTCGGCGACGTCGGGCTGGGTGTTACGGACGGGGAGGGCGCGGCGAGGGTGTCCAGCACCGGCTCCTCGGTCGGTACGGCCGACGCGGCGTAGGAGTCGTCGACGGCCGTCGGTTGCGCCGCCCCGTCGTCACCGCCGGGAAGCGCGAGCGCGCCGACGCCGAAGCTCACCACGAGGGTGGCGGCCGCGGCGGCGCCCCCGATCATCAGCGGCTTGCGCCAGCGGCGTGGGGAGCGGTGCCGTCCCTCTGCGGTCCGCCCGGTCTCGGCGGCGGCGCGCCAGCCGTTGCTGGTCTCCGGGTCGCTGTCGGCGTGCCACCCGCCGGGCGTCTCGTTCTCAGCGTGCCACCCGCCGGGCGTCTCGCTCTCGGCGTGCCAGACGCCGGTGTCCTGCGTCGCCGGGCGGTTGTTGCCCCAGCGGCTGTTCGTACCGTCCGGCTGGTGGGCCGGCCATGGCGCGGTGTGCGCCTCCGCGGGCGGCGTCGGCTCCGGCTGTCGGCCGCTGGTGGGCTGCTCCCGGTGCCACTCGTCGCCCGGCTGACCGGGCTCGTCACCGAACAGGTAGGCCGAGCGGGGCTCCGGGCGGTCGTGCAGCCAGGCCGGCTCGTCGGTCGGCCCTCCGGTGCGCCGGGGGGCGCCGTTCGGGTCCATCGGATCGGTCCAGCCGTACACGCCTATGCCTCCAGGGGTCGGTTGCGGGCCGGGGTGACGCTACGGCGCGCCTACGACCTGCGGCAACGTGGCTAAGAAAGAGTTAAGGCGAAGTCGGACGCCAGGGTGCGGACTTCTGCGGATCCGGGCGTACAGTAAAGGCGTCCGGACAGAGAGTGTCCGTGCCTTGCGGCAGCCCCCCCGACAAGTGGACAGGTCGACGTGGAGATGATCTACGGCCTGCGAGAACTTGACGAAGGAGGGGTTTGCGGCTCAATATATAGGTGTCGCCAGTCGCGCCCGGTCATGCCCAGATACAGCCTGGAATGACAGCCGCGTACAAATGGGCGCGCGTTGGCCGGCCTTTCCGGCAGCGCATATCAAGGAGTCAGCATGGCGAAGGCCCTCTACGGCCACGTAGGTGCAGCGCCCGACCGGCGTCTGCTCGACGAGGTCACCCGACTGCGTGCCAGGGTCCAGGCACTGGAGTTCGAGATCACGCGTCTGCGTGCCGACAATGATCGGCTCGCGGCGGCTGCGGCGGAGGCGGACGATCTGCTCCGTCTGGCCGAGCCGGCGCTGACCTGATCTTCAGGTCCTCAAAACTGAATCGCACCACCGCAAAAATGCGCGCCGACACCTCTGTGCCGGCGCGCAACACTGTCCGGCACCTTTTCGACACCGACCATTCATGATCTTGCGATGGGTCGGTGGGGGAAGCGCACCTCGCAGTTACCGAAAAGCGCGTCGATGGATAAGCGATCATGAAAGGTGCTTGTCTTTCTTTGCGGGCGAGAGAACGGCAGCGCCCCCGCGCTCGACGCGACGCGGGGCGGGTCGCGTGCCGGCCCGCTCCCACCGCCGGGTTAGTCTGCGAGTTCACCCAGGTCCCCACAGCCGGCGACGGTACGGCGGCCACCGGACGAGGATCGAGTAGGTGTATCTCAAGAGCCTGACGGTGAAGGGATTCAAGTCCTTCGCCTCCGCCACGACGTTGAAGCTGGAACCCGGGATCACCTGTGTGGTGGGCCCGAACGGCTCGGGCAAGTCCAACGTCGTCGACGCCATCGCCTGGGTGCTCGGCGAGCAGGGCGCCAAGGCGCTGCGTGGCGGCAAGATGGAGGACGTCATCTTCGCCGGCACCGCCGGCCGGGCGCCGCTGGGCCGCGCCGAGGTCACCCTCACCATCGACAACACCGACGGCGCGCTGCCGATCGAGTACACCGAGGTCTCCATCACCCGCCGGATGTTCCGCTCCGGCGAGAGCGAGTACGAGATCAACGGCAACTCCTGCCGGCTGCTCGACATCCAGGAGCTGCTCTCCGACTCCGGCATCGGCCGGGAGATGCACATCATCGTCGGGCAGGGCCGCCTCGACGGCATGCTGCACGCCAAGCCGGAGGACCGCCGCGCGTTCATCGAGGAGGCGGCCGGCGTCCTCAAGCACCGCAAGCGCAAGGAAAAGGCGCTGCGCAAGCTCGACGCGATGCAGACCAACCTCAACCGCCTCACCGACCTCACCGCCGAGCTGCGTCGTCAGCTCAAGCCGCTGGGCCGCCAGGCCGAGGTGGCCCGACGCGCCGCCGCCATCCAGGCCAACCTGCGCGACGCCCGGTTGCGCCTGCTCGCCGACGATCTGGCCACCCTGCGGACCACCCTGGACCGGGAGATCGCCGACGAGACCGCGCTGCGTGAGCGGCGTGAGCAGATCGAGGGTGAGCACGCCGAGGTGCAGGGCCGGCTCGGCGAGCTGGAGGCCGCCCTCGCGGAGGACGCGCCGCTGCTCGCCGCCGCCCAGGACACCTGGTACAAGCTGTCCGCCCTGCAGGAACGCTTCCGCTCGATCGAGCAACTGGCCCGGGAGCGGCTGCGGCACCTGAGCGCCACCGGCGACGACGAGCGACCCGGCCGCGACCCGGACCAGCTGGAGGCCGAGGCGGAACGCGTCCGCGAGCAGGAGGAGGAGCTGCGCGGCGCGCTCACCGACGACCAGATCCGACTGGCCGAGGCGGTCGAGCACCGCCAGGAGCTGGAACGGCAGCTCGCCGCCGCCGAACGGGAGCTGGTCGCCGCCGCCAAGGCCATCGCCGACCGGCGCGAGGGAATGGCGAGGCTCACCGGCCAGGTCAATTCCGCCCGGGCTCGGACCACCAGCGCCGGCGAGGAGATCGAACGCCTCGCCATCGCGCACGCCGACGCGCTGGGCCGCGCCGAGCAGGCGCAGGCTGACCTGGACGCGGTCGCCGCCCAGTCCACCGAGGCCGACCGGGACAACGCGGACCTGGACGCCCGGCACGCCGAGGCCGTCGCCGTGCAGGAGCGGGCACAGGCCAGCGTCCGATCACTGACCGACGCCGAGCGGGCGGCCGAGAAGGACGCCGCCACCTGGAAGGCCAGGGAGGAGGCGCTCGCCCTGGGGCTGCGGCGCAAGGACGGCGCCGGGGCCCTGCTCGCCCGCGCCGGGGACGTGCCCGGCCTGCTCGGCAGCCTCGCCGGGCTGCTCACCGTCGCCCCGGGCCACGAGGCCGCGCTGGCCGCCGCGCTCGGCGGCCTCGCCGACGCGGTCGCCGTCAGTGGGGTGGACGAGGCCGTCGAGGCGATGCGGCTGCTGAAGATCTCCGACGCCGGCCGGGCCGGCCTGCTGGTCGGCAGCCCGGCGGGGCCCGGCATGACCGGCTCCGCGGACGCGCTGCGCCCGAAGCTGCCGGACGGCGCCCGGTGGGCGCCCGACCTGGTGGAGTGCGGCGACGAGCTGCGGCCGGCGGTGCACCGGGCCCTGCGCGACGTGGCGCTCGTCGATGATCTCGCCGCCGCGGCGGAGCTGGTCGCCACCAACCCCGAGCTGCGGGCGGTCACCCCGGACGGTGACGTGGTCGGGGCGTACGCGGCCGCGGGTGGGTCGGCCAAGGCCCCCAGCTACATCGAGGTGCAGGCGGCCGTCGAGGAGGCGCGTGCCAACCGACTGACCGCCGAGCGCACCGGCGCGGAACTCCGTGAACAGCTCGTCGAGGCGCGCGCCGAGGTGGCCGCCGCCAAGGAGGCAGTGCAGCACGCCGCCGCCGAGAAGCGCGAGGCGGAGAGCCACCGCAACGCCGCCGCCCGCCGCCTGGCCGAACTGGGCGCGGCAGCCCGGTCCGCGAAGGCCGAGACGGATCGGCTCGGGGATTCCCGCTCCCGCGCCGAGGCCGCCCGGCAACGGGACCTCACCGCCCTCGCCGAGCTGGAGGAGCGGCTGCGGTTGGCCGAGGAGACCCCGGTCGACGCCGAGCCCTCCACCGAGGAACGCGACCAACTGGCGGCCATGGTGCCGCAGGCCCGGCAGAACGAGATGGAGGTCCGGCTCGCCGTCCGTACCGCCGAGGAGCGGGTCTCCTCGATCGCCGGCCGGGCCGACTCCCTCGCCCGGCAGGCCACCGCGGAACGGGCCGCCCGGGAACGCGCGGCGGCCCGGCGGGCCGCCCGCGCCCGGGGCGCGAGCATCGCCCGGTCCGTCGCCGGTGGTGCCCGGGAGGCGCTGACCCGGCTGACCACCTCGATCGCGACGGCCGAGGAGCACCGCGACGCGGTCGCCCTGGAACGGGCCGCGCGCGAGGCCGAGCTTCAGGAGGTACGCGGCGCCGCCAAGCGGCTCGGCGCGGAGCTGGAGCGGCTGACCAGCCAGGTGCACCGCGACGAGGTGGCCCGGGCGGAGCAGCGGCTGCGCATCGAGCAGTTGGAGGCGAAGGCCGCCGAGGACTTCGGGCTGGACGTGGAGACGCTCGTCGCCGAGTACGGCCCCACCCAGCCCGTGCCGCCGACCCAGGTCGACGTCGCGGCGGCCGAACGGGACGGTCTGCCGGTGCCCGAGCCGGTGCGCTACGAGCGGCCGGTGCAGGAGAAGCGGGCCGCGAAGGCGGAACGCGAACTCGCCCTGCTGGGCAAGGTCAACCCGCTCGCGCTGGAGGAGTTCGCCGCGCTGGAGGAGCGTTTCAAGTTCCTCTCCGAGCAGCTGGAGGACCTCAAGGCCACCCGCCGGGACCTGCTCACCGTGGTCAAGGACGTGGACGAGCGGATCCTGGAGGTGTTCGCCAGCGCCTTCGAGGACACCGCCCGCGAGTTCGAGCAGGTGTTCACAGTGCTCTTCCCCGGCGGCGAGGGACGGCTGATCCTCACCGAACCGGAGGACCTGCTCACCACCGGCGTCGAGGTGGAGGCCCGCCCGCCGGGCAAGAAGATCAAGCGGTTGTCGCTGCTCTCCGGTGGCGAGCGGTCGCTGACCGCGGTGGCCATGCTGGTGGCGATCTTCCGCGCCCGACCCAGCCCGTTCTACATCATGGACGAGGTGGAGGCGGCCCTGGACGACGTCAACCTGGGCCGGCTGATCACACTGCTGGCACAGTTGCGGGAGAAGAGTCAGCTGATCGTCATCACGCACCAGAAGCGGACGATGGAGATCGCCGACGCGCTCTACGGCGTGACCATGCGCAGCGGGGTCACCCAGGTGATCAGCCAACGGCTCAACCGGGCCGACGAGGACGACCAGCGGCACGGCCGCGGCGAGGAGAACGGGTAGTGGCTCGGGAACGCGCGACGGCGCTCCTGCTGGACTTCGACGGCGTACTGCGCCGGTGGGACCCGGCGGTGGCCGCCGTTGTGGAGCGGGAGTACGGCCTCTCCGAGGGGGTGCTCGGCGAGATCGCCATGCAGTGGGGGCGGCTCCAGCCGGTGCTCACCGGTCAGGTCAGCCACGCCGAGTGGATGAGCAGTGTGGCGGACGCCCTGACCGAATCGGTGGGCAGCCCGGAACGGGCCCGTGCCGCGGTGGAGCAGTGGCAGAGCTACCGGGGAGAGGTCGACCAGGAGGTGCTGGCGTTCGTCCGGGAGGTCCGCGCGGCGGGCGTCCGGGTCGGGCTGGGCACCAACGCCACCGACCTGCTCGACGCCGACCTGGCCGCGTTGGGCCTGGTCGGCGAGCTGGACGTGGTGGTCAACTCCTCGGTGGTCGGCGTGCACAAGCCCGCCCCGGAATACTTCCAGGCCGCCTGCGTGGCCCTGGCCACCCCGCCGGCCCGGGTCCTGTTCGTCGACGACGAGGACTGGGCCGTGCGAGGTGCCCGGTCCGCCGGGCTGTCGGCGCACCGCTGGGGCGGCCACGCCGACCTCCGCTACCTGCGGGCGGCCCTCGACTACTGAGGGCGTGTCACTCGCCGGTGACGCCGTCGATGCGTTCGCGGATCAGGTCGGCGTGCCCGTTGTGCCGGGCGTACTCCTCGATCATGTGCACGTACACCCAGCGCAGGTTGAACGTGCGCTTCTTTGGGCCGACCTCGGTGAACGTCTCGTCGAGCGAGTGACCGGCGGCGGCCTCGCGGGCCAGCGCCACCTCGCGGTGGAAGATGGCGAAGTCGGCCTCGGCGTTGGCGGCGCTGACGTCGTGGTCGGCGTCCGGCGTCTCCGGGGTGAAGTACGGGTAGTCGACCCGCGCGCCGGCGAAGTTCTCCCGGAACCACCAGGCCTCGACCTCGGCCAGGTGCCGGACCAGGCCGAGCAGTGTCAGCCCGGACGGCTCCACGCTCGGTGTGCGCAACTGCTCCTCGGTGAGGCCGGCGCACTTGAGCAGCAGGGTCTGTCGGTGGTAGTCGAGCCAGCCGTCGAGCATGGTGCGCTCGTCGCCGACGTACGGTTCGGGGGTCCGGGTGATCTCCGGTGCGATCCAGGTCATGCCGCGCATCCTGCCCGGCCCCTCCGACAGCCGCGACCCGTTATCAGGGCACCACGACGACGGGCCAGCGGCCGGCCCGGACCAGCCGGGTGGCGACCGAGCCGACCAGCCGGTGCCCGGCCTGCTCGGAGGCTCCGACCACCAGCATGTCGGCCTGGAACTCGTCGGCCGCCGCGCGCAGCTCGCCATACGCGTCGCCGCGCCGCACCACCAGGGTCACCGGAATGCCCCACTGCTCGGCCCCGCGCCGACACTCCCGGCGCAGCTCGTCGGCCAACTCGTCGTGGGTGCGCTGGACCGCGCCGGCATCCATCCCGGGCACCAGGGCGGTCAACCCGCTCGGTGAGCTGACGAAGACCACCACCAGCGCGGCACCCTGCCGACGGGCCAGGCCCGCGGCGTAGGAGCCGGCCCGCTCGGAGGTGCGGGTGCCGTCGACGCCCACCATGATCACCCGTGGCCCGTCCGTGCCGCGCTCGAAAGGCAGCGGCCGGGCCCGGGGACCGTACTCCTCGCGGTCCGGTGCTCCCACGCCCATGGTTCTACCTCACCTCTGCTCGCCGGTACGGATCACGGGTGCGCCAGCGCCGGCGGCGAGTGTCGATTCCCGCTCGACCTCGTCGGAAACCGGGTTGCCGTTGTGCTGGCGCAGCGGCACCTCCTTGATGAAGGCCACCGCGATCAGCGCGATCAGCGCGAACGGGGCCGCGGTCAGGAAGATGTCTCCGGCGCCGTGGCCGTACGCGCTCTCCACCACCGCCCGCAGCGGGCCGGGCAGGGTGTGCACGTCGGGCAGGGTGCCGCCGCCGCCCGAGCTGGATGCCGGGATGCCGAGCTGGGCCAACCCGTCGGCGGTGTAGTCCTTGACCTTGTGGGCGAGCACCGCGCCGAGGGCTGACACACCGATCGCGCCGCCGAGGCTGCGGAAGAACGCCACCACCGAGCTGGCCGCGCCGAGTTCGTGCGGGCCGACGGTGTTCTGCACGGCGAGGACCAGGTTCTGCATGGTCATGCCGAGGCCGACGCCGATCACCAGCATGTAGACGCTGAGCAGTGTGAAGTTGGTGTCGGCGCGGAGGGTGCCCATCAGCGCGAAGCCGATGGTGAGCAGCGCCGAGCCGATCACCAGGTACCGCTTCCAACGGCCGGTCCTGGTGATGACCCGGCCGATGACAGTGGAGGAGACCAGCAGGCCGAGGATCATCGGCAGGGTCATCAGACCGGACATGGTCGGGCTCTGACCGCGGCTGATCTGGAAGTACTGGCCCAGGAAGATCGACGCGCCGAACATGCCCACACCGACCGCGATGCTGGCGACGACGGCGAGGGTGATGGTGCGGTTGCGGAACAGCCGCGGCGGGATCATGGGCTCGGCGGCCCGGGTCTCGACCCGGATCGCCAGGGCGCCGAGGATCAGCGCGCCGACGACCATGGCGGCGGTCTGCCAGGAGGCCCAGGCGTACTGGTCGCCCGCGAGCGAGACCCAGATCAGCAGCAGCGACACGGCGGCGGTGATCAGGGTGGCGCCCCACCAGTCGATCTCGGCCTTCCGCTTGACGACCGGCAGGTGCAGGGTCTTCTGAAGCACGATCAGCGCGACGATGGCGAACGGCACGCCGACGTAGAAGCACCAGCGCCAGCCGAGCCAGGAGGTGTCCACGATCACGCCGCCGATCAGCGGTCCGCCG
Organism: Micromonospora sp. DH14; assembly: GCF_029809455.1. NCBI lineage: Bacteria > Bacillati > Actinomycetota > Actinomycetes > Micromonosporales > Micromonosporaceae > Micromonospora > Micromonospora sp. DH14. The sequence continues at coordinate 45,920 of NZ_JARVKT010000008.1, forward strand.
ATGGTGCCGACGGCCATCACCGCGCCGAGGTAGCCGCTGTAGCGGCCGCGCTCGCGGGGCGCGATCATCGTGGCCATGATCACCTGGGCCAGCGCGGTGAGGCCGCCGGCGCCGACGCCCTGGAGCACCCGGCACGCGATCAGCTCTCCGGTGCCCTGGGCGAGGCCGGCCAGCACCGAGCCCAGCACGTAGATCCCCAGGGCCAGTTGGACCAGGGTCTTCTTGCTGGTCAGGTCGGCTAGTTTGCCCCAGATGGGGGTCGTCGCGGTGGTCGCGAGCAGGGCCGAGGTCACCACCCAGGTGTACGCGGACTGGCCGCCGTGCAGTTCGGTGATGATCCGTGGCAGCGCGTTCGAGATGACCGTGGATGAGAGGATCGCGACGAACAGGCCCAGAAGGAGGCCGGAGAGTGCTTCCAGGATCTGCCGGTGGGTCATGGTCACGGCGGTTGCCTGGGGAGGCACTGTCGCCTGGCTCATCGTTTGTTGCCTCCGAGCGGAGTCGAGGTGGAACGGCGGAGGGCGGGGGTGCGCGGCCGCCTGAGAGTTGCCTGAAGCAACCGTATGCCTTAGTTGCCTGAAGCAACAACTTGTCCGACCGGCACCCTATTCCCGTTCACCGGGCGCTACTGCCAGGAGTCGTTGAACCGGCCGAGCAGTCGGGCGAAATCCTCGATGTCGCGCTCCGACCAGCCGTCCAGGGCACGCACGAACTCGCCCAGCCGGGCCGCGCGGGCCACGTCGAACCGACGCTGCCCCTGCTCGGTCAGGCTGATCTGCGCGGCCCGCCGGTCACTCGGATCGGGGTCGCGGTGCACCAGACCGAGCACCTCCAACGCGTTGATCTGCCGGCTCAGCGTCCCCTTGCCCACGCCCAGCCGCGCCGCCAACTCGGTCAACCGGATCGACCCGCTACGCCGCAACCAGAGCAGCAACCCGTAGGTGTTCGGCTCCAGGTTCGGGTGCACCTCCCGGGCGATCTCCCAGGAGACCGCCCGGCCGCGGCGCAGCAGAGCGGTCAACTCGTGCTCAACCGCCCGGATCGGCTCCGGCAGGTGCTCATCCACGGCGTAGAGACTACGGCGCGCCCGCGCCGCTGCTCCCGGAGAGTCGACGCCGCATCACCGGGCGTAGGTGCCCGTCACTCGTGGTGCCCTCGATGACCACGTCGGCGTCGCGCCCCCGATGGGTCAGGGTGGCGACCGCGTTACCGAAGTACGGGCCGGCCAGCTTGCGCCAGCGCACCCCCGGCCGGCGTACGCCCGCCGAACGTGCCAACGCCCGGGTCGCCCCGGCCGGACCGGGCGACCAGCCCAGCCGCATCAGCGGACGGATGCCCGCCGGCACCTGGTTGTGGATCGGCGAACAGGTGAGTTGGTGCACCGGAGTCACCACCGCCGGATCGGCGAACCGGGCCCGCGCCACGTACGAGTGGTGCACGTCACCGGAGAGCACGCTGATCGACGCCGGTGGGGCGTACGCCGGACCGGCCCCGACCCGCGCCCCGGACTGCCGCGGCGTGCCGGTGCCGATGCGCGCGAACGTCTCCGCGAGCGCCTCGAAGGAACGCCGGAACGCCGCCCAGTGCTCCAGGTCCAGAGCGCGGCGCAGCTTCTCCGCCCCGCGCGCCACCCACGGTCGGCGCGAGTCCGCGAGTTTCTCGTTCCACGCCTCGATGTGGTGAATGCCCTGCGGCAGCAGCCAGGGCAGCGAGGCACCCACCACCAGGTGGTCGTAGACCCCGTGCGCCTGGTCGAGGAACCAGGCCCACTCGCCGGGCGGCAGCATCGCCCGGCTGTTGGACTCGAGCACCCGGCTGCACCTGTTGTCCAGCATCACCAGCCGGGTCCGGCCCAGATCCAGCGCGTAGCTCCACTGGTACTGCACCGCGCGCCAACGCTCGGTGTCGTGCGCCAGATCGGACTCCTGGTCGACCCGGTGGCCGAACTCGCGCAGCACGCTGGTGGCGTCCTCGGCGGCGACGACCTTCGCGAAGACCGGATCGGCGACGATCTCGTCGGGGGAGAGGTTGCCCAGGTGCTGGTAGACCCAGTACGAGGCGAGCCCGCTGCCGATCCGCTCCTGCCACCACGGCTGCTCGCGCACCTCGGCACGCCACGCCGCCGAGGTGTTCCAGTCGTCGATGATCTCGTGATCGTCGAAGATCATCACGCTCGGCACGGTGGAGAGCAGCCAGCGGATCTCCGGATCACGCCAGGACTCCAGGTAGAGCTTGGTGTACTCGTCGAAGCTCACCACCTGGTCGGCCGGAGCGCCCTTCGGCCGCCGCCGCCGTCGACGCAGCAGCCGACGCACGGTCGGCGAGGTGACGTCGGCGTAGACCTGGTCACCGAGCAGCACCAGCAGGTCGGGCAGCGGGTTCGACTCCGGGTCGGCCATCAACCGCCGGGCGTACGCGTCCAGCGCGTCCGGCGGCAGCTTGCGGGTGGTGGCGTGCTGGGTGGTCTCCCGGCACGAGCCGAAGATTATGTTGACCGGCTGGTCCCGGTCGTCGGCGGCCCGGGTGCGGATCACGCTCGGCGGGAACCCGCTGCTCGGCACCGGCCAGACCATTTCGTCGTCGACCAGGACCTCGTAGGTGGTCTCGCTGTCCGGAGTGAGCCCCTGCACCACCACGAGGGCGTAGTGGTGGTCGTACGCCGAGAAGGTGGGCGCGGTGCCGGTGGCGCCGCCGGCGGTGCGGACCGTGACCACGGCGGGCGCCGCCGTCTCGACCCAGATCGTCGCCCGGGTGTCCACCACGCGCCGCAGCAGTGGGCCGATGAGGAGGTGTGCGGCGGGCATGCGGCCGAGCCTACCGCCGGTCAGCGGCCCCGGCCGGGCGTGGTGGCTGAGACGCCGGGCACCGCTCAGGGAGCGGTGGCTGGGACGCCGCCGCCGGCATCTGACAGGATTCCGGCATGGCCGAATATCTCGTCCTCGCTCTGGTCCTGCTCGGTGTGCTGATCGCCGGCACAGTCGGGCTGGTCGTGCCGCGATTGCGGCGGCGGCCCGAGCCCCCGCTGCCGCGCACGGAGGTCGACACCAGGGCTGAGGAGGATCTCGCCGGCCCGCCGGTCGAGGCACCGGAGTCCGATCTGTCCACCGGCGTCCTGGTCGAGCCCCCTCCGGTGCTCGAACCGCAGGTGGAGGTCCCCGAGCCGACCGCCGGGCGGCTGGTCCGGCTCCGCTCGCGGCTGTCCCGCTCACAGAACGTGTTCGGCAAGGGTCTGCTCGGCCTGCTCGCCCGGGACCACCTCGACGAGGACGTCTGGGAGGAGATCGAGGACAGCCTGATCACCGCCGACGTCGGCGTCGACGCCACCCGCGACATCGTCGACCGGCTCCGGGAGCGCACCAGGGTGCTCGGCACCCGCTCGGCCTCCGAGCTGCGGGCACTGCTCGCCGCCGAGCTGGTCAACGCGCTCGACCCGAGCCTGGACCGCTCGCTGCGGACCGCTCCCAAGGACGGCGTGCCGGCGGTGGTCCTGGTCGTCGGCGTCAACGGCGCCGGCAAGACCACCACCTGCGGCAAGATCGCCCGGGTGCTGGTGGCCGACGGTCGCAGCGTGCTGCTCGGCGCGGCCGACACCTTCCGGGCCGCCGCGGCCGACCAGCTGGAGACCTGGGGCTCACGGGTCGGCGCGGAGACCGTCCGGGGGCCCGAGGCCGCCGACCCGGCGAGCGTCGCCTTCGACGCCGTCAAGCGCGGCATCGACACCGGCGTGGACACCGTGCTCATCGACACCGCCGGCCGCCTGCAGAACAAGGTTGGCCTGATGGACGAGCTGGGCAAGGTCAAGCGGGTGGTGGAGAAGCAGGGCCCGATCGACGAGACACTGCTCATCCTCGACGCGACCACCGGGCAGAACGGCCTGGAGCAGGCCCGGGTCTTCACCGAGGTGGTCAACGTGACAGGTGTGGTGCTGACCAAGCTCGACGGCACCGCCAAGGGTGGCATCGTGATCGCCGTGCAGCGCAAGCTCGGCATCCCCGTGAAGCTGGTCGGCCTCGGCGAAGGCAAGGACGACCTGGCCCCGTTCGACCCGGCGCAGTTCGTCGACGCGTTGCTGGGGACCGAGGCCACCGGCCGGGACGCGTAGTCTCGAGTGACCACTGACGATCGCGCGTACGCGGGTTGGCGTGACCCCGGCCATCCTTCGCAGCGCCTCGGGAGACCGTACGTGACTTCGCAGGAGATCCCGCTGCACGGCGGCAACGTGAGCACCGTTGTCCGCGTGGGTGACACGGTGCGGCGCAACGCCGGGCCGTGGACCCCGTCCGTGCACGCGCTGCTGCGCCACCTGGAGTACGTGGGGTTCACCGGCGCCCCCCGGGCGCTCGGGATGGACGAGCGCAACCGTGAGGTGCTGTCGTACCTGGAAGGGGAGTGCGGAGAATATCCGCTCGCCCCGCACTGGGTGACCGACGAGGCCCTGGTCACCGTCGCCACCATGCTGCGGATGTTCCACGACGCGCAGTACGGGTTCACCCCGCCGCAGGCGGCGGTCTGGCGCTCGTTCGGGCCCCCGCCGCCGGACACCGAGGTGATCTGCCACCACGACGCCGCGCCGCACAACGTGATCTGGCGTCCGGACGGCACCCTCGGGCTGATCGACTTCGACCTCGCCTCACCCGGAGCGCGGATCTACGACGTGGCGTACGCGGCCTGGACCTGGGTGCCGATCTTCGCGGACCGTGACTCGATCACGCTCGGGTGGAAGCACCCGGACCGGCCGCGCCGGCTCCGGCTCTTCGCCGACGCGTACGGGCTGATCCCCCGGGACCGGCACCGGCTGATCCGGACCATCCGCAAACGGATCGTGGATCACGTCGAGGGGATCCGTCGGATGGCCGCCGCCGGTGAGCCGGCGTTCGTGCGAATCGTGCACAAGGGCCACCTGCGCCGACCGATGCGCGATCTGCGGCTGCTCGACTACGAGCGGCACGCCTTGGAGAACGCCCTGCGTTGAGCGCCGCCCCGGCGATGCTCGGCCGGTCCCGTCAAGCGGACCGGTCGATGTCTCTGGCCGGTCAGTCATCGACGGTCGCCGTCCGGTCGATCCACAATCGTCCATGCTGATGAGTGTGCGGAGTTCGTGACACGTCCGAAACAACCCGTCACGAAACGGAAACCCGCACGGGACCCAAAGTGAAACAGCCGGCCGCGAAGCTTCCGCGCAACCGGCCTACGGGCGACGCTGCCCCGGAAAGCCGCGAAGGAGGACTTCACCTTTTAGGAGGCCAGCGTGCCTGAAGCACCGACGATCGACGGCGCCAATACCACGTGGCTGCTGGTTTCGACCGCGCTCGTGCTGCTCATGACCCCCGGACTGGCGCTGTTCTACGGCGGCCTCAACCGGGCCAAGGGCGTACTCAACATGATGATGATGAGCTTCTCCGCTATCGGGCTCATCTCTATTCTGTGGTGGTTCTACGGTTTCAGCGTCGCCTTCGGGACCGACGTGAACGGCTTCTGGGGCGACCCGGGCGCGTACCTCGGCACCAAGACCTTCCTCGCCGAGACCGACCTGTGGGGTGCCACGGCGGAGAACCCCAGCGGCATCGGGGTCCCGCTCTACGTGTTCATGGCCTTCCAGATGGTCTTCGCGGTGATCACCGTCGCGCTGATCAGCGGTGCCATCGCCGACCGGGCCAAGTTCGCCGGCTGGCTGCTGTTCGCGTTCGGTTGGGCCACCCTGGTCTACTTCCCGGTCGCGCACTGGGTGTGGGGCGGCGGGATCATCGGCGCCGACATCCACGCGCTGGACTTCGCCGGTGGCACCGCCGTGCACATCAACGCCGGTGCGGCGGCCCTGGCCGTGGCCCTGGTCCTCGGTAAGCGGCTCGGTTGGCCGCGGGAGGGCATGAAGCCGCACAACATCCCGTTGGTCGCGCTCGGTGCGGGTCTGCTGTGGTTCGGCTGGTTCGGGTTCAACGCCGGCTCGGAGCTGACCGTCGACTCGGTCGCCGGCCTCGCCTTCATCAACACCCAGCTCGCCACGGCGGCGGCGGTGCTCGGCTGGATCGCCGTCGAGTGGGTCAAGACCCGTAAGCCGACGATGGTCGGCGCCTCGTCCGGCGCCGTCGCCGGCCTGGTCGCCATCACCCCGGCCTGTGGCTTCATCGCACCGTGGGCGGCCGTCCTGCTCGGCATCGTCGCCGGCGCCGTCTGCGCGCTCGCCGTCAGCCTCAAGTACAAGCTCGGTTACGACGACTCGCTCGACGTGGTCGGTGTGCACTTCGTCGGTGGTTGGATCGGCTCGCTCTGGCTCGGCCTGTTCGCCACCAACTCGGTCAACGCCGCGATCAGCGACGTGGTCGGCGCCTCCGACGGCCTCTTCTACGGCGGCGGCGCGACCCAGCTCGGGCGGCAGGCCCTCGCCGGCCTGATCGTCACCGCCTGGTCGTTCGGCATCGCCTGGGTGCTCGCCTTCGTCATCGAGAAGACGATCGGCTTCCGGGTCAAGGGCGAGGCGGAGGTCGAGGGCATCGACATCGCCGAGCACGCCGAGAGCAGCTACGACCTGTCCCCGGCCGGCGGCGGCACGGGCAGCGCGTTCGCGATGGCCGGCATCGGCACCCCCGGTGGCGGTACGACGAGTGGTGCCAAGCCGGAGGCGGAGCCCGCCGAGCCGGTCAGCGAAAAGGTCGCCGGTTAACGTTCCTGGGATGGAGGGGTTGGACATGAAGCTGGTGACCGCAGTCATCAAGCCGTACCAGCTGGACGCGGTGAAGGAGGCCCTGCACGCCCTCGGGGTGGCCGGGCTGACCGTCAGCGAGGTTCAGGGGTACGGGCGGCAGAAGGGGCACACCGAGGTCTACCGGGGTGCCGAGTACACGGTCGAGTTCCTGCCCAAGATCCGGGTCGAGGTGCTCACCGACGAGATCGACGTGGACAAGGTCGTGGACGCGATCGTCGGGGCGGCCCGCACCGGCAAGATCGGTGACGGCAAGGTCTGGGTCACCGGTGTCGAAGAGGTCGTCCGGGTACGTACCGGCGAACGCGGCCTCGACGCACTCTGACCTCGGCCACGACTGAGATGACCTCGTTGATCAGGAAGAACGCGTCGGGGCACGCCGCCGATGGCGACGCGAACCTCTTGATCAACGAGGTCGTCGGCGTACCCGGAGGGATCGGGGAGTCGGCTCGGCAGCGGCGGGCTGCCGCGTACGACAGCTTCCTGCGCGGGCTGCTGCCGGCGCGCGACGGGGTGGCGCTGCTGGCCGTCGGCGGGTTGGGGCGGCGGCAGTGCGCCCCGTACAGCGACCTCGACCTGGTGCTGGTGCATGCCGGGGTGCCCGGCACTGACGAGTTGGCCGCCTCGGTCTGGTACCCGATCTGGGACGCTGGCCTACGGCTCGACCATTCCGTCCGCACCGTCGCCGAGGCGCTGTCGGTGGCCCAGGACGACGTCAAGGTCGCGCTCGGGTTGCTCGACGCCCGGCTGGTCGTGGGGGACCAGGCGCTGGCCGACGCGCTGATCAGCACAGCCGCCGATCACTGGCGGCGCACCGCCGTCCGGCACCTGCCCGGCCTGCGGGAGGTCACCACCAGCCGCTGGCAGACCCACGGTGAGCTGGCGTTCCTGCTGGAGGGCGACCTCAAGGAGGCCGCCGGTGGTCTGCGCGACGTGGGGCTGCTGCGGGCGATCTCCGCCGCCGGGATCACCGATGCGCTGCGTCCCGCCGTGCGCGCCGCCCACCTGCGCCTGTTGGACACCCGCGACGCCCTTCACCAGCAGGTCGGTCGGCGGGTCGACCGGCTGGTCGCCCAGGAGGGCGACGGGGTGGCCGCGCTGCTCGGGCTGGAAGACCGCGACGCGTTGCTGCGGCGGGTCGCCGGTGACGCCCGCACGGTCAGCCATGCCCTGGACGACGCCTTCCGGGCCGCCGACCGGTTACGCTCCGGCCGCTCCCGGGGCGGGAACGGCCGCCCGGCCCGCCGCCCGGTCGCCCGCGACGTGGTGGAACACGACGGCGAGCTGGTGCTCGCCCGCACGGCGATCGGGGCACGCCCGGACCCGAGCCTCTCGCTGCGGGTGGCCGCCGCGTCGGCCACCACCCGAATCCCCATCGCGCGGGCCACCTGCGAGTGGCTGGCGGCGTACTGCCCGCCGCTGCCCGCCCCGTGGCCCGCCGAGGCCCGGGCCGCGCTGGTCACCCTGCTCGGCGCCGGCGCCGGGCTGGTGCCGGCCTGGGAGACCTGCGACCGGTACGGGCTTGTCGACGGCTGGCTGCCCGAGTGGACCCGGCTGCGCAGCCTGCCCCAGCACAACCCCGTGCACCGCTTCACCCTCGACCGGCACCTCGTGCAGACCGCGCACGAGGCCAGCCGGCACGCCCGCGAGGTGGAACGCCCCGACCTGCTGCTCCTCGGCGCCCTCCTGCACGACATCGGCAAGGGTCTCCCCGGTGATCACAGCACCGTCGGCGTGCCGGTCGCCCAGGCGGTGGCCACCCGGGTCGGCCTGCCGGCCCCGGAGGTCGAGCTGATCGGCAGGCTGGTCCGGCTGCACCTGCTGCTGCCCGACGTGGCGACCCGCCGGGACCTGGCCGACCCGGTCACCATCGCCTCGGTGGCCGAGGCGGTCGGTGACACCGGCACCCTCGACCTGTTGCACGCGTTGGTCCGCGCCGACGCGGCGGCGACCGGGCCGGCGGCCTGGTCCGACTGGAAGGGCCGACTCGTCGCCGAACTGGTCGCCAGGGTTCGTACCGCGCTGGACACCGGCGTACTCCCCGAACCACCCGCCCCGGACCCGGAGCTGCTGGCCGGGCCGCTGCCGGTCATCCATCTGACCGGCGACCGGGTGTCGGTGGCGGCGGCCGACCGGCGTGGTCTGCTCGCCACGGTGGCCGGCTGCCTGGCGCTGCACCGGCTGGAGGTGATCTCCGCCGACGCCTCCGCTGTCGATGGCCGGGCTCTGGTCGAATGCCGGGTGCAGCCCCGCTACGGCCTCCCGCCGGACCCGGTCCCGCTCCGCGCCGACCTGCGCCGGGCGGTCGCCGGCGACGTGTCGGTCACCCAACGGCTGCGCGGCCGGGCGCTCGCCAGCCGGGGCGGTGGCGCGGCTCCACGAGTGGTCTGGCACCGCGAGGCCGCCACCGGGGCCGTACTCCTGGAACTGCGCGCCGCCGACGCCGCCGGCCTGCTCTACCGGGTCGCAGGTGCCCTCGACGAGGCCGGCGCCCTGGTTCGGGCGGCCCGCATCTCCACCCTCGGCGCCGACGTGGTCGACGCGTTCTACCTGGTCGGCGGTTGGCCGGACGACGCCACCCGGGCCCGCCTGGAGGCCGCGGTCCTCGCCGCCGTGTGACCCACGACGGCACTGTCGGCCGTCGTGTCAGCCCGGTCACCCCCACGAGCGTGATGCCTCACAGTCATCGTGATGCCTCACAGTCGTCAGGCTCGTGAGGATGTCTGCCGGCAGCGCGCGGCGATCGGGAGTTCCGTCCCTGTGGCGGGTACGTCCGGGGGCGCGCTGTGGCGGGTACGTCCGGGGGCGTAGCGGCGGTGCCGCTCGTGGACGCACGTCGAGGGGCGTCGGCGTGGGCAGAATGACGGCCATGCGACGAGGCGGGCAGTGGCGGTGGCGCGAGCAGGCGGCAGACGCCGTGCTCGCCTTGGCGCTGCTCGGCTTCGGGCTGCTCGCCACCGGTCTGGCCGGGAACAACCAGCCGGGGGCGAGGCCGGTGGACGCTGCCTGTCGGGCGCTGATCGCCGTCGCCGCGCTCGCCCTGCTGGTCCGGCGGCGCGCTCCGCTCGCCACCCTCGCCGTGGTCACCGTGGCCACCTCGACGTACCTGCTGATCGGCTACCCGTACGGGCCGATTCTGCTGACGTTCCTGATCGCGGTGTACAGCGTGGCGGTGCGGCTGCCGGTGCGTCCGGCGGCGCTCGCCGCCGGTGGCGCGTTCGTGCTGTTGTTGGCGCACGTCTTCTCCGGTCGCGGGCCGGCGCCGGGTTGGACGGGAGTGCTGCCCGCGTCGGCCTGGGTGGTCGTACCGTTCGCGGTGGGGGTGGTGGTGCGGGTGAGCCGTGAGACGGTGGCGCGTACCCGTGCCGAGGCGGCCCGCAGCCGTGCCGAACAGGCCCGACGGCAGGCCGACGAGGAGCGGCTGCGCATCGCGCAGGAGGTGCACGACGTGGTCGGGCACGGACTCGCCGCGATCAGCATGCAGGCCGAGATCGCCCTGCACCTGCTGCAGAAGCGTCCGGAGCAGGCGGAGGTGGCCCTGACCGCGATCAGCCGGACCAGCCGCGAGGCCCTGGACGAACTGCGGGTCACACTGGGCGCGGTACGGCGTGGTGCCGAGCGCGAGCCGGTACCCGGCCTGGCCCGACTCCCCGCGCTGCGCGACCGGCTCGCCGGGGCCGGGCTCGCGGTCGAGGTGCGCGTGGTGGGTGACCCCAGGGAGTTGCCGGCAGCGGTGGACCTGGCCGCGTACCGGGTGGTGCAGGAGGCGTTGACCAATGTGCTGCGGCACGCGGGGGTGTCGAGCGCGCAGGTGACGGTGGACTACCGCGCTGATGAGGTGACCGTCGAGGTCACCGACCGGGGGGTGGGGCCGGGCCGCGCCGGGACCGCGCCGGCCGACGACGAGGGCGGTCACGGTCTGGCCGGGATGCGGGAGCGGGTCGCGGCGTTGGGCGGGCGGTTGAGCACCAGGCCGCGCGCCGGCGGCGGGTTCCGGGTGTACGCCGGGCTGCGGGCGGTCGAGTTGGCCCGCCGGGAACGGCCGGACGTGGTGCTGATGGACATCCGGATGCCCGGCATCGACGGCATCGAGGCGACCCGCCGGATCGTCGCCGACAGCGACCTGGCCGGTACGCGGGTGGTGGTGCTCACCACGTTCGAGCGGGACGAGTACGTCTTCGACGCGCTGCGCCACGGCGCCAGCGGGTTCCTCACCAAGGACACCAGGCCGGCCGAGCTGCTGCGGGCGATCCGGCTCGTCGCCGAGGGGGAGGCGCTGCTGTCGCCGTCGGTGACCCGTCGGGTGGTACGGGAGTTCGCCACCCGGCCGTCCCGGGTGCTTCGTCCGCATCCCCGGCTGGACACGCTGACCGATCGGGAGCGTCAGGTCGTCGGCCTGGTCGGTGAGGGCCTGAACAACGAGGAGATCGCGGCACGGTTGGTGGTCAGCCCGGCGACCGCGCGGACCCACGTCAGCCGGGCCATGGGCAAGCTGGGAGCCCGGGACCGGGCCCAGCTCGTCGTCTTCGCGTACCAATCGGGCTTGGTCTCGGGGTGAGGCCGGGCCGCCAGCGGCCTTGCGGCCGGGCGGCTACCCTAGCGGTGGTCGGACTCCGCAGTGCCGGCCGTGTTGTGCCCGCCGGAACACTGACAAACGGGATGTTCGCGTGTTTGACACCTTGAGTGACCGCCTGTCCGGGATCTTCACCAAGCTCCGCGGCAAGGGGCGGCTCACCGACGCCGACATCGACGCCACCGCGCGCGAGATCCGCCTCGCGCTGCTGGAGGCGGACGTCGCGCTGCCGGTGGTCAAGGGCTTCATCGCGGCCGTCAAGGAGCGCGCCCGCAGCGCGGAGGTCTCGCAGGCGCTGAACCCGGCCCAGCAGATCATCAAGATCGTCAACGAAGAGCTGATCAACGTGCTCGGCGGTGAGGGGCGACGGCTCCAGTTCGCCAAGCAGCCGCCCACGGTGATCATGCTGGCCGGCCTCCAGGGTTCCGGTAAGACGACCCTCGCCGGCAAGCTGGCCCGCTGGCTCAAGGGCCAGGGCCACCAGCCGCTGCTGGTCGCCGCCGACCTCCAGCGCCCCAACGCCGTCGGGCAGCTCCAGGTGCTCGGTGGCCGCGCCGGCGTCGAGGTGTACGCCCCGGAGCCCGGCAACGGCACCGGTGACCCGGTGCAGGTGGCCCGCGCGTCGATCGAGCACGCGAAGCGCGCCGCTCGCGACATCGTCATCGTCGACACCGCCGGCCGACTCGGCATCGACGCCGAGATGATGCAGCAGGCCGCCGACATCCGCGACGCCGTCTCGCCGGACGAGGTCATCTTCGTCATCGACGCCATGGTCGGTCAGGACGCCGTCCGCACCGCCGAGGCGTTCCGCGACGGCGTCGGCATCACCGGTGTGGTGCTCTCCAAGCTCGACGGCGACGCCCGTGGTGGTGCCGCACTGTCGGTCCGCGAGGTCACCGGGCAGCCGATCCTGTTCGCCTCCACCGGTGAGAAGCTGGAGGACTTCGACGTCTTCCACCCCGACCGGATGGCCAGCCGGATCCTCGGCATGGGCGACGTCCTCACTCTGATCGAGCAGGCCGAGCAGGCCTTCGACTCCGATCAGAAGGAGAAGATGACCGCCAAGCTGATGGGCGGCGAGCAGTTCACCCTGGACGACTTCCTCGACCAGCTCATCGCGGTGCGGCGGATGGGCCCGATCGCCAACGTGCTGGCCATGATGCCCGGCATGGGGCAGATGAAGGACCAGCTCGCCGAGCTGGACGACAGCCACTTCGACCGGGTCACCGCGATCATCCGGTCGATGACCCCGGGCGAGCGGACCAACCCGAAGATCATCAACGGCTCCCGCCGGGCGCGCATCGCCAACGGCTCCGGGGTCACCGTGATGGACGTCAACCAGCTGCTCAACCGCTTCGCCGACGCGCAGAAGATGATGAAGCAGATGGGCGGCATGATGGGCCTGCCCGGCGGTGGCCGCCGCAAGGCGACCAAGTCGCCGAAGAACAAGCGCAAGGGCACCAAGGGCGGCGGTCGTCCGCGTACCGGCGCCGGCATGCCGGCCGGCTTTCCGGGTGGCATGCCGCAGCTCCCGCCGGGGATGGACCCGAACGATCTCGCCGCCGGCCAGGGCCTGCCGCCCGGCTTCAAGCTGCCGAAGATCGACTTCAACAAGCTCGGCAAGGGTGGCGACAAGGGCCCGCGCTGACGCGTGTCGGTGACGGCGGGCGACGTCATCCTTTCCTAGGGTGATGTCGCCCTGCCCAGGATCTGTTCGTCACGGAGCGGCCGTGGAAGGTCTCCGTGGACCTGCCGGCCCTGACCGCCCGGAAGAACGACCTGCTCGCCCCCGAGGAGGGCTGATCGGGTAGGACTGTGCGCATGGCTCTTCATGTGCGCGGCGTGCTGCTCCCCGACGACGAGGTCCGGGATCTCTGGCTGGTCGGCGACCGGGTGACCTTCACCCCGGTGCCCGATGCGGAGACCGTCGTCGACGGCGGCTTCGTGCTGCCGGGGCTTGTCGACGCGCACTGCCACATCGGCATCGCCCGAGGCGGCGCCCCGATCACCTCACTCGACCAGGCCCGCGCGCTGGCCCACGTCGACCGGGACGCCGGGGTGCTGGCGATCCGGGACGCCGGCTCGCCGTACCCGTACCCCGAACTCGACGACGAGCCGGGCCTGCCGCGACTGGCCCGCGCGGGCCAGCATGTCGCCCCACCGAAGCGCTACCTGCGCGACATCGGTGTGGAGGTCGACGCGACCGAGGTGGCTGCCACGGTGGCCGCGCAGGCGCGGGCCGGCAACGGCTGGGTGAAGCTGGTCGGCGACTGGATCGACCGGGGCGTCGGTGACCTGGCGCCGGCCTGGGACGCGGACACCCTCACCGCCGCCGTGCGGGCCGCGCACGACGCCGGGGTACGCGCCGCGGTGCACACCTTCTCCGAGTCGGCCGTCGAGATCATGGTGCGGGCCGGCGTCGACTCGGTGGAGCACGGCACCGGGCTCAGCCTCGACCTGATCGACGAGATGGCCCGCCAGGGCACCGCGCTGGTCCCCACAATGATCAACATCGCCACCTTCGGGGGCATCGCCGAGCAGGCGCGGGGCAAGTTCCCCGGGTACGCCGAACACATGCTCGCGCTGCGCGACGGCTTCCCCGACGTGGTCCGCGCCGCGCACGAGGCGGGCGTGCCGATCTACGTGGGCACCGACGCGGGTGGCGGCATCGACCACGGGCTGGCCGCCGAGGAGATGCTGCTGCTGCACGAGCAGGCCGGCATGGCACCCGTCGACGTCCTCGCCGCCGCCTCCTGGGGCGCCCGCGAATGGCTCGGTTTCCCCGGCCTGGTCGAGGGTGGGCTCGCCGACCTGACCGTCTACCCCGAAGACCCCCGCGCCGACCTGAGCGTCGTCCGCGCCCCGTCCCGCACGATCCTCCGCGGCCGAGTGGTCCGCTGACCTCTTCCGCGCCGCGCCTCGTTGTGCCGCGCCGCGCCTCGTTGTGCCGCGCCGCGCCTCGTTGTGCCGCGCCGCGCCGCGCCGCGCTGTGCCGTGCCGCGCCGCGCCGCGCTGTGCCGTGCTGGGCTGTGCCGGGCCGCGCAAGATCGTGCTCGATCCTGGATGTAGTGGCCTCGGCGTCGTGGGATCCCACTACATCCGGGATGCAGCGCGATCTTGCCCGCCCAAGATCCGCGCAACATCAGGGTTGTTGCTGCTTCCGGCGCGTCTGAGGCAGCAACTTCGGTGATGTTGTGAGGATCTTGGCGCGGGGCGCGGGGCGCGGGGCGCGGGGCGCGGGGCGCGGGGCGCGGGGCGCGGGGCGCGGGGCGCGGGTCAGCGGCGCGCGGTGGCGGCGGCGCTGAAGAGGCGTACGGCGAGGTCGGCGAGGGCCGTCGCGGTCTCCTCGATCGGTTGGCGGGGGAGCACGATGTGGCTGACCACCAGACGGACGACGGTGTCGGCGGCGAAGGCCAGCGCGGCTTGGTCCGCCCCGGGCAGGTGGTCGCCGGCCCAGTCGATCAGCGCGCCGGACGCCTCGGTGAGCACCACCTCGGCCCGGGTGGTGAGGTACGGCAGCAGCTCGTCCGACCCGCCCCGGGCGCTCGTCAGGATTGCCTTGACCAGCGGGTTGTCCGCCGCGGTGGAGAGGGTGCGTGCGATGGCGGTGTACGCGCCGGCCCGCACGTCGGAGCCGTGGGCGAGCAGCGCGTCGCGCACCTCGCCAACGAACCGGTCCACCTCGGCGCGGGCGAGCGCCTCGGCGAGGCCGGCCTTGCTGCCGAACTCGTTGTAGACCGTCTGCCGGCTCACCCCGGCCGCGGTGGCCACCCCGCCCATCCGGACCGCGTCCCACCCGGCGGCGATGGTCCGGGCGCGGGCGGCGTCCACGATCGTGTCCCGCAGCCGCTGGCGGGGGGAGTCCGTGGAGGTAGCCATGGTGGTCGAATTCTACGGGCGTACCCGCTGCCCGGCCCAGCGCCGTCACGGCCCGTCAGCGGAGCGGGACGGCGCGGCGTGGAGACTCCCGGACGCGGTGTCCGCCCGCGCGGCGCATAGGATGTGCGGTCATGGCACGCGTGCTCACTCCCCGTGCGGAGGATTTCCCCCGCTGGTACCAGGACCTGATCGCCAAGGCGAAGCTGGCCGACAACGGCCCGGTTCGCGGCACCATGGTCATCCGACCGGCCGGCTACGCCATCTGGGAGCGTATGCAGGCTGAGATGGACGCTCGGATCAAGGCGGCGGGTGCGGAGAACGCGTACTTCCCGCTGTTCATCCCGGAGAACTACCTCAAGCGCGAGGCGCAGCACGTCGAGGGCTTCTCGCCGGAGCTGGCGGTCGTCACGCACGGTGGCGGCAAGCCGCTGGCCGAGCCGGTGGTGGTGCGTCCGACCAGTGAGACGGTCATCGGCGAGTTCATGGCCAAGTGGATCGACTCGTACCGGGACCTGCCGCTGCTGCTCAACCAGTGGGCGAACGTGGTCCGGTGGGAGCTGCGTCCGCGCATCTTCCTGCGTACCAGCGAGTTCCTCTGGCAGGAGGGGCACACCGCGCACGCCACCCGCGAGGACGCCCGGGCGTACGCGCGGCGAATCCTGCACGAGGCGTACGAGGACCTGATGGTCAACGTGATCGGCATCCCGGTGGTGGTCGGCCTGAAGACGGCGCGCGAGCGTTTCGCCGGCGCGACGGCCACGTACACCTGCGAAGGCATGATGGGCGACGGCAAGGCGCTCCAGCTGGGCACCAGCCACGAGTTGGGTCAGAACTTCGCCAAGGCGTTCGACATCACCTACTCATCCAAGGAGGGCGGCCGGGAGCACGCCTGGACCACCTCCTGGGGCACGTCCACCCGGATGCTCGGTGGCCTGATCATGGCGCACGGCGACGACAACGGTCTGCGCGTGCCGCCGAAGCTGGCGCCGATCCAGGCGTACGTCATGATCGTCAAGGACGGTGACGGCGTCGGCGAGGCGGCGGCCAAGCTGCGCGACGGCCTGCGCGACGCCGGTGTCCGGGTCGCGCTCGACGACCGGACCGACACCCCGTTCGGCCGCCGGGCCGTCGACGCCGAGCTGCGCGGCTATCCGGTACGCGTCGAGGTCGGCCCCCGTGACCTGGCCGTGGGCAACGCGACAGTGGTGCGTCGGACCGACGGCTCGAAGACCCCGACGCCGGTGGCGGACGTGGTCGCCGCGGTGCTGGCGGCGCTGGAGACCGATCAGCAGGTGCTGCACGATCAGGCGTTGGCCAACCGCGAGGCGCGCACGGTGGAGGTGGCCACCCTGGCGGAGGCGATCGAGGCCGCCGCGACCGGCTGGGCGCGGGTGCCGTGGTCGGCGGTCGGCGTGGCCGGCGAGGCGGAGGCGAACGGTCAGGGCGTCACGGTGCGCTGCCTGCTGCGCGCCGACGGTTCGGTTCCCGACTCGGAGGACGAGCCGGATCTGGTCGCCATCCTCGCCCGCGCCTACTGAGGTGCTCGTCGACCGGTTCGAGCCGGGTCGGCTGATCATGCACCGGAACGTGCGGCACGGCCGGATCGGATGGGTCCGGCCGGCCCGCGTGGTCAGCGACGACGATCGAGGGTTGCTGGTCTGGGTCGCCCGGGATTCGCCGGTGGCCCACGAGGTGACCGAGGCCGGGCTGGGGATGCGGGCGATGCCGTTCGCTGAGTGGATCACATCGAGCTACCGGTTGGCGCAGGGGCGTTGGAACGGTCCGCCGCTGCTGAAGTTCCTGCCCACCGGGGCGGCGCACTCGGTCTGGTGGTTCTCCGACGCCCAGGGCCGGTTCGCCAACTGGTACGTCAACCTGGAGGAGCCCGGGGTCCGCTGGGACGACGGCCCGGTGGCCGGCGTCGACGTGGTGGACCAGGATCTCGACGTGGTGGTACGCCCGGACCTGAGCTGGGAGTGGAAGGACGAGGACGAGTTCGTCGAGCGTCTCGCCTTTCCGGAGCACTACTGGGTGACCGACGAGAAGGCGGTCCGTGCCGAAGGGGAGCGGGTGATCGCGCTCGCCGAGGCGGGCGAGTTCCCGTTCGACGGCACCTGGACCGACTTCGCACCTCCGCCAGAATGGGGCGTACCGGACAAGTTGCCGGCGGGGTGGGATCGTCCGCCGGTGCGCTGAGCGGTGTTCCAGGTCACCGGCGACGTGGTGTCCGGGTCCGATGCGGAAGATCGGCAGGGGATCTGGCAGAATAGGTCGCTGGTATCCGGCGCGCGTCCGGCGCCCTCTAACCCGGGCACGTCGCCAGTCCACCGAGTTGTCTCCGGCCCAACCCCACTGTGCCGGTCGGCGCTCACCCATGCACACCGCCCGTCTTGGGCCGGTGAGATCGCAACAGGAGCGAAACAACTGTGGCCGTAAAGATCCGGCTCCTGCGGATGGGCAAGATCCGCAACCCGCAGTACCGCATCGTCGTCGCCGACTCGCGCACCAAGCGTGACGGCCGGGCGATCGAGTTCGTCGGGGTGTACCAGCCGAAGGAGGACCCTTCGGTCATCGAGGTCAAGTCGGAGCGGGTCCAGTACTGGCTGTCCGTCGGCGCTCAGCCGAGCGAGGCGGTGCAGCGGCTGCTGGAGCTGACCGGTGACTGGCAGAAGTACAAGGGCCTGCCGGCCCCGCCGCCGCTCCTGGTCGCCCCCGAGCGGGCCGACCGCAAGGCGGCGTACGAGGCTGAGGCGAAGGCCGCCGCCGGGCTCGCCCCGGAGACCCCGGCCAAGCCGGCCAAGAAGGCCGCCAAGGCTGCCGAGGCGCCGAAGACCGAGGCTCCGGCCGAGGCCCCGGCCGCTGCCGACGCCGGTGAGCAGGCCTGACATGCCACTGCGTCCGGCGTTGGAGCACCTGGTCAAGGGCATCGTCGACCACCCGGATGACGTCCGGGTGCGGATGGTCGATTCCCGTCGGGGCAAGCGGCTCGAAGTCCGCGTGCACCCCGAGGACCTCGGCACTGTGATCGGGCGGTCCGGCCGGACCGCCAAGGCGCTGCGCCAGGTGATCGGCTCCATCGGCGGGCGCGGGGTTCGCGTCGACATCGTCGACTCGTACTGATGCAGCTCGTCGTCGGCAGGATCGGCAAGCCGCACGGTGTCCGCGGTGAGGTCACCGTGGAAGTGCGGACCGACGAGCCCGAGGCACGGTTCGCCCCCGGTACAGTGCTGCGCACTGAGCCGGGGGCGACACCCCCGCCGTCCTCCGACGGCCCCGGCGTGCCGTTCCGGATTCCGGCGGAGCTGACCATCGAGGAAGCCCGCTTCCACCAGGGTCGGGTGCTGATCGCGTTCGACGGCATCCTGGACCGCAACACCGCCGAGGCGCTGCGCGGCACGCTGCTCGTGGTGGACAGCGCCGACGTGGCCCCACCGGACGACCCGGAGGAGTTCCACGACCACCAGTTGGTCGGGTTGGCCGTGGTGACCCCGGCCGGCGAACGCCTCGGCGAGGTCGCCCGCATCGACCACGCACCCTCGTCCGACCTGCTGGTGCTGCGGCGCCCCGAGGGGCGTACCGCGTTGATCCCGTTCGTCCGGGCGATCGTCCCGGAGGTCGACCTGGCCGGTGGACGTGTGATCGTCGACCCGCCAGCCGGACTGCTCGACCTTTAGGACCAGCCCGCATGCGCGTCGACGTCGTGTCGATCTTTCCGGAGTACTTCGCCCCGCTGGACCTGTCGCTGATCGGACGGGCGCGGGCCAACGGCGTACTCCAGCTCGCCGTGCACGACCTGCGGACCTGGACCCACGACGTGCACCGCACCGTTGACGACACCCCGTACGGCGGCGGTCCGGGGATGGTGATGCGCCCGGAGCCGTGGGGTGAGGCGCTGGACGGCCTCGCGCCGGTGGACGCCCCGCCGCCCCGGCTGCTGGTGCCGTCGCCGGCCGGCGCCCCGTTCACCCAGGCCATGGCGTACGAGTTGGCCGCCGAGCCGCATCTGCTCTTCGCCTGCGGCCGCTACGAGGGGATCGACCAGCGGGTTCTCGCGCACGCCGCCACCCGGATGCCGGTCACCGAGGTGTCGCTCGGTGACTACGTGCTCTTCGGTGGCGAGGTCGCGGTCCTGGTGATGATGGAGGCGGTCACCCGGCTGCTGCCGGGGGTGCTGGGCAACGCGGGCTCGCTCGACGAGGAGTCGCACGCGCACGGACTGCTGGAGGCGCCGATCTACACCAAGCCGCCGAGTTGGCGTGGGCACGACGTGCCGGACGTGCTCCGCTCCGGCGACCACGGCAAGATCGCCCGCTGGCGGCGCGAGGAGGGTCTGCTGCGGACCGCTGCCCGCCGTCCGGACCTGCTGGCCGCGCTGCCCGCCGACCGGCTCGACAAACGGGACATCGCTGCCCTGGACCAGGCCGGATTTCAACCTCCGCCGGGGGATGTGGCAAAGTAGGGGGGTTGCCGCATCCGTCCGCGCCCGCGGTCGGCTGCGAGGATCCCCGACCGGGGTCGGTCCGCCGATCACCACCCGGGAATCAGAATCACCCACCCGCGCACCGAGTGACGGTGCGCCGTGAGCCTTACGAGGACGCAGCGATGAACATCCTGGACGCCCTTGACGCCCAGTCGAAGCGGACCGACCTTCCCGACTTCCGGGCCGGTGACACCGTCAAGGTGCACGCCCGCGTCGTCGAGGGCAACCGGTCCCGTGTCCAGATCTTCCAGGGCGTCGTGATCCGCCGCCAGGGTGACGGTCTGCGCGAGACCTTCTCGGTCCGCAAGGTCAGCTTCGGCGTCGGCGTCGAGCGGACCTACCCGCTCAACGGCCCGGGCATCGACCGGATCGAGGTCGTGACCCGCGGTGACGTGCGTCGCGCCAAGCTCTACTACCTGCGTGAGCTGCGCGGCAAGAAGGCCAAGATCAAGGAGAAGCGGGAGAAGCAGCCCAGCTGACTTCCCGCTCGCCACGCCGCCCGAGCTGCGCGTATGCCGTACCGACCAGAGCGCACTACCCTGGTCGTACGGGCGCAGCGAGGCGGCGACCCCGCCCTCGCGGCGGGCAGTTGTCCACTACCGCCCGTGGAGCCTCGACGAGGCTCCCGGGCGGTGGTGTTTCTGCGGACCGGGGAGTGGCGTGGTGCAGACGCTTGACGATGACGGCACCGTCGATCCGTGGCGTCGACGGGCCCGCCGCACCCGCCGACAGATGCCCCTCTGGCAGGAGCTGCCGCTGCTGCTGGTGGTCGCGTTCTGCCTTGCGGTGCTGATCCGCACCTTCCTGCTCCAGGCGTTCTTCATCCCGTCCGGCTCGATGGAGGACACCCTCCTCGTCGGTGACCGGGTGCTGGTCAACAAGGTCGTCTACGACGTTCGGGACCCGCTGCGCGGCGAGGTGGTGGTCTTCCGGGGCACCGACCGCTGGGCGCCGCAGGTCGACGATCAGCCGAAGCCGGGCGTCGCGGGCCGGCTCGCCCGCACCGTCGGCGACCTGGTCGGGGTGAGCCGGCCCGGTGAGAAGGACTTCATCAAGCGGGTGATCGGTCTGCCCGGCGACCGGGTCCAGTGCTGCGACAGTCAGGGGCGGGTGACCGTCAACGGCACCCCGCTCAACGAGACGTACGTCCTGCGGGACTCACCGCTGGACCTGCCGCCCAACCCGGCGGAGTGTCGCTCCCGGCGATTCGACGAGATCGTCGTGCCGCCCGGTCAGCTCTTCGTGATGGGCGATCACCGCGAGGTCTCCCAGGACGCGCGTTGCCAGGGGCCGGTGCCGATCGACAACGTGGTCGGCCGGGCCTTCATGGTGGTCTGGCCCTCGTCGCGGTGGAGTGCGCTGTCGGTGCCCCCGACGTTCGAGGACGTCACCGGGCCCGCCACGGCGTCCCCCGGCGCACCTCCGGTGCGACCGACCCCGCAGGGCGGTGTGCTGCTGATGCTGCCGTTGGCAGCCGCGCTGCGTGGTTCCCGCGCGTTCCGGTCGGTGCTGTCCAGCCGGGCAACGTAGGCTCCTTGGCGTGATTGACGAGCAGACCGACAAGCCGCGCAGTTCCTTCTGGAAGGAACTGCCGATCCTGCTGGGTGTGGCGATCCTGGTCGCGGTGCTGGTCCGCGCCTTTGTGCTGCAGACCTTCTTCATCCCCTCCCCGTCCATGGAGAACACCCTCAAGATCGATGACCGGGTGCTGGTCAACAAGCTGGTCTACGACTTCCGATCACCGCACCGCGGCGAGGTGATCGTGTTCAAGGCTCCGACCTCGTGGAGCGGTAACCCCGACGGTGAGGACTTCATCAAGCGGGTGATCGGCGTCCCCGGCGACCACGTGGTCTGCTGTGACCCGCAGGAACGGTTGATGATCAACGGCAAGTCGCTGGACGAGCCGTACATCTTCTCCATGGACGGGGTTCGCGACAAGCCCGCCGACCAGGAGTTCGACATCACCGTGCCGGAGGGTCGGCTGTGGGTGATGGGCGACCACCGGTCGGCCTCCGGCGACTCGCTGGAGCACTGGCAGCAGTCCGGGCAGAACATCACCGAGGCCACGATCCCGGAGAAGGACGTCGTCGGGCGGGCGTTCACCGTCTTCTGGCCGGTCAGCAGGGCCACCTGGCTGACAGTGCCCGACGGGTTCGACGGCATTCCCAAGCCGTAGACCGACGGGGCGTGGGCGATCCGTCGTCGGTCTGGCAGGCTGGTGCGGTGACCGTGAGCGCGAGGAGTGAACGTCCGAGCCCCGCAGTCGCGAACAGCGACGACCGTGTCCACACCCCTCGACGCGCGGCCCGCGTGCTGCTCGTCGACGCGGCCGGCCGGGTCCTGCTGTTCGAGGGCTTCGACCCGGCCCGACCCGGGCACCGGTACTGGTTCACGCCCGGCGGCGGGCTCGACCCGCTGGAGTCCCCGGCGGCGGGCGCGGCCCGGGAACTGGCCGAGGAGACCGGCCTGCTGCTCGACCCGGCCGCGTTGGGCGAGCCGGTCTGGTCCGACGCGACCGAGTTCTCCTTCGACGGCGTCTGGTACCGCCAGGAGCAGGATTTCTTCCTCTTCCGGGTGGACTCCTGGCGGGTGGACACCGCCGGCTTCAACGACATCGAGCGGCGCAGCATCGCCGGCCACCGCTGGTGGCTTCCGGACGAGTTGGCGGCCAGCGGCGACCGGTTCTACCCACCGGACCTGCCCGCCCTGCTGACCCGGCTGGGGCAGCCCACCACCACGGGCCAGGAGGAGGAGACGTCATGCTGACCCCGCCGCGTACCGTCGTGCGCCGTGAGGCCGGCCTGTACGCCCTGGAGCGGGCGTTGCAGCGGCGTGGCTTCCGGCACGTCGCCGGTGCGGACGAGGCCGGTCGGGGGGCGTGCGCCGGTCCACTGGTCGCCGCCGCGGCGGTGCTGCCCGAGGGGCGGCGCGGCGAGATCGAAGGGCTGGCCGACTCGAAGCTGCTCACCCCGGCGAGCCGGGAACGGGTGTACGCGGAGGTCGTGGACCGCGCCCTCGCGTACGCCGTGGTGGTCATCCCGGCCGAGGAGGTCGACGCCCGGGGCCTGCACGTGTGCAACCTGGCCGCGATGCGCCGGGCGCTCGCCTCGCTCACGACCCGCCCGGAGTACGTGCTGACCGACGGCTTCGGCGTGGACGGCCTGGGGGTTCCCGGGCTGGCGGTGTGGAAGGGCGACCGGGTGGCCGCGTGCGTGGCGGCGGCCAGTGTGCTCGCCAAGGTCACCCGGGACCGGCTCATGGTGGAGCTGGACGCGGTGTTCCCGGCGTACGGCTTCGCCGAGCACAAGGGCTACATCACCCCGGAGCACTCGGCGGCGCTGCGGGAGCACGGGCCGTGCCGGGAGCACCGTTTCTCGTACGTCAATGTCGCCGCGGTCTCCGGCCGCGACGGCCGGCCGCCGCGCGCCCGGCGGCCCGGCGGCCAGGGTCCGGATGAGCCGATGGAGCGCTCACGGGCGTCAGGGGGTACCGTCGGCGTGGCGTTGGGCGAGCAGCCTCGGCCTCCGGCGCCGGTGGGGGAAGATGTGGCCATGGAAGGCGGAGTGCGATGAGCGCGGAAGATCTCGAGAAGTACGAGACCGAGATGGAGCTGCAGCTCTACCGGGAGTACCGCGACATTGTCCGCCAATTCTCCTATGTGGTGGAGACGGAGCGGCGGTTCTACCTGGCGAACCAGGTCGACCTGCACGTGCGCAACTCCGACGGCGAGGTCTACTTCGAGGTCGAGATGCACGACGCCTGGGTGTGGGACATGTACCGTCCCGCCCGCTTCGTGAAGAATGTCCGGGTGATGACCTTCAAGGACGTCAACGTCGAGGAGCTGGAGAAGCCCGACATCTCGCTGCCCGCCGACTCCGGCTTCGGCGGCTGAGCGCACCCCAGCCGCGGTGCCGCGCCACGGGCCCCCCACCCGTGGCCTGACACCAGCCGGTCACTCGGCCGGCACCACGACCTCGACCCGCTGCGCCATGTTGTTGGCGAACCCGCCACGGTTCCACTGTTGCTCGACCGGCTGGGTCCGCCCGGACGCGTCGGTCGCCCGCGCGCCGAGCACGTACCGGCCGGGCGTGGCGACCCACTCGTGCCGCCAGCGCCGCCACGCGAAATCTCCGGCGTCCGTCGGGTCCAGCTCGGCCGGCACCCAACTCTCCCCGCCGTCGGTGGTCACCTCCACTGCCACCACCGGCGCGTGCCCCGACCAGGCCCGACCATCCAGGGTGCACGGGCCGGGGCGCAGCACCCGACGGCGGGACATGAAATCGGGGAAGCCGGGCGGGCGGACCAGCGCACGCGGCTCGATCCGGGTGACCGGCACCCCCGGGTCGTCGGCGTCGCGGCGTACCCGGTAGGCCACCGCGTTCTGGTACCCCTCGAACGGCTCGGTCCGCAGCTCGATCGAGTGGACCCACTTCACGTGCGCCATGCCGTACCAGCCCGGCACGATCAGCCGCAGCGGCGCGCCGTGCTGCGGCAGCAGGGGAGCGCCGTTCATCTCGTACGCCAGCAGCACCTCCTCGCGCAGCGCGTCGGCGACCGGAAGCGCCCGCTGGTAGTCCTGCTCGACCCCGCGCTCCACGCCGTGGTCGGCGCCGGTGAAGACCACGTCCACCGCTTCCGGGTCGATGCCCGCCTCGCGCAGCAGCGGAGCGAGCGGGGTGCCGGTCCACTCGGCGTTGCCGACCGCCTCGACCAGCCACGGCTGGCTGACCGGCCGGGGGTGCAGCAGGGCCCGGCCGTTGCCCGCGCACTCCAACGTCACCTGCCGGGTGACCCGGGGCCGCTCGCGCAGGTCGGCGAGGGTCACCGTCAACGGCCGGTCCACCGCCCCGCCGATGCTCAGCGTGTGCGTCGCCGGGTCGAGCGCCGGGATGTCGTAGTGGATCAGCAGGTAGTGCAGCCCGGCCGGGGTGACGTCGTAGCGCAGCGCCTCCAACGGGATGCCGTGGTTGCGGGCCGCGAGCTGCAACTCCTCGGCGCTGATCGTCTCGTCCGGCTCGGCGAGCCTCGACGGGCCGCTCACGTCGGCCACCGTCGGCCCGGTGAGCGGCGACGTCCGGTCAGCGTGAGTGGTCATGTGGGCCTCCCCGGTGCGTACGGCGGCACCCGCCGTACGCGGCACAGCCTAGGCCCTTCCTGGCGGTCCGAAAACGGGCACCGGAGGTCCCGGCGGCGCACCCGCGTCGGGCCGGGGGGCAGCGCATAACAGATCATCGAAGCCGTCGGGTGCTCGTCCACAGCGCCGCCGGTTGTCCACAGGCCCGCCGGCCGGGCTGGCGGACGGTCCCGCCTCGGTCGGAGGCTGCCGTCATGCGACCAGCCCTCCGTTCGATCCGACGCACCGTGCTGCTCTGCGCCGCGCTCCCGCTCGCGCTGACCGTCCAGCTCTGCGGGCTGGCGGTGCTGGGCGCGGCGGTCCCCGGCCAACCATCGACGCCGACAGTGCCGGTCGCGGCCCTGACGGTGCCGGTCGCCGACCCGGCGCCCACCGGGCGGTTCCGCTGGCCGGTCGACGGGCCACCACGGCCGGTGCGCCGCTTCGACCCGCCGCCCCACCCGTGGCTGCCCGGCCATCGTGGCGTCGACCTGGCCGCCCCGGCCGCAGCGGTGATCCGCAGCGCCGGGGCGGGCACGGTGCTCTTCGCCGGCCCGGTGGCCGGCCGACCGGTGGTCACCGTGGGCCACCCGGACGGGCTGCGGACCACCTACGAGCCGGTCCAACCCGCCGTACGCCCCGGCCAGCCGGTCGGTGCCGGCGCGCCGCTCGGCGAGCTGCTCCCCGGGCATCCGGGTTGCCCGGTCGAGGCGTGCCTGCACTGGGGTCTGCGCCGGGGCGACGACTACCTCGACCCGCTGGCCCTGCTCGGCCTCGGACCGGTGCGGCTGCTCCCGGTCGGTCTCGTCAGCGCTGGGCGAGCAGTGCCGGCAGCCGTGCGGCCAGCCGGTCGTATTCGTCGGCGGCGTTGTAGACCTGACCGGTGAGCCGCAGCCACCCCCGGCCGTTCCAGCTCATCACCGCCACCTCGGCGGCGAGCCGCTCACCGACCCGGGTCTGCAACGCCCGCGCGGCGTCGATCGTGGTGCCCGTGCCGGCCGGCAGCGGGATGAGACGCAGAGCCACCTCCGGCCCACCAGGGTCGGGCAGGTCGGTCGGAGTCACCCCCAGGGCGTCTCCCACCACCCGCTGGCCGTACCCGGCGAGCGCGGCGTTGTGTGCGCGCACCAGGTCGACGCCCAGACTGCGCATCGTGAACAGGCCCGCCGGGGCGGCCAACCAGGACGTGTAGTCGAGAGTCGCCTGCCACTCGAGCGGGGCCGGGAAATCCGACTCCTGCTCCCAGGACACCACCAGCGGCTCGATCCGGTCCCGCCACTGCGGTGCCACCGTCAGCAGGGCGGTCCCGCGCGGGGCGTACGCCCACTTGTGCAGGTTGCCCACCCAGAAGTCCGCGCCGATGCTCGCCACCGGGGTGGACAGCATGCCCGGGGCGTGCGCGGCGTCCACCAGGACGGGCACGCCGTGTTCCCGGGCCACCCGGGCGATGGCGGTGACCGGGAAGAGTTTGGCGGTGGCCGAGGTGAGCTGGTCGACGACGAGCAGCCGGGTCCGCCCGGGGCGCAGGCCGGCCCGGATGCTCTGCACGATCTGCTCGTCGGGGGCCGCCAGCGGGATCGGCAGGACCCGGCTGACCGCGCCGGTGCGGCGGCACTCGCGCTCGATGGCCAGGCTCACCGCCCCGTACCCGTGGTCGGTGCTCAGTACCTCGTCGCCGGGTTGCAGGCCCACCGACTGGAGCACCACGGCGACGCCGGTGGTGGTGTTGCCGACCAGGGCGCTGCCGTCCGGGTCGGCACCCAGGAAATTGGCGAGGTGCCGACGGGTGTGCGCGATCCGGTCGACCAGCCCCTGGGTGAAGAAGCGCAGCGGGTTCGCCTCCATCTCGTCACGCAGCCGCTGCTGGGCGCGCTGCACGCCGATCGGCACCGCGCCGAACGAACCGTGGTTGAGGTGGCTGACCGCCGGGTCCAGGGAGAAGAGCAGGCGGGCGCCCGGGATCGGCTCAGGGGGCTGCGGGACGCTCACTCGATGATCGTAACCGTGGGGCTCGGCGCCCTCCGGCCCTTGCTCAGGCCCGCGGGTGCGCCTGCCGGTACGCGGCACGCAGCCGCTCGACCGAGACATGGGTGTAGATCTGGGTGCTCGCCAGCGACGAGTGACCGAGCAGCTCCTGCACGGCGCGCAGGTCGGCGCCACCCTCCAGGAGGTGGGTGGCCGCGGAGTGGCGGAGGCCGTGCGGGCTGGTCCGGGGCAGCCCGGCGGTCTCGGCGTACGCACCGACGATCTGACGCGCGGTCGTCGGGTTGAGCCGACCGCCCCGGGCACCCAACAGCAGCGCGTCGCCGGAGTGGGCGGCCACCATCGCCGGGCGGCCCCGGCGCAGCCAGTCGTCCAACGCCCGCTGGGCGGGCACCCCGTACGGCACCGCGCGTTCCTTCCCACCCTTGCCGAACACCCGGAGCACCCGCCGGCCGTGGTCGACGTCGCCGACGTCCAACCCGCACGCCTCGCTGACCCGTACGCCGGTGGCGTAGAGCAGCTCCAGCAGCACCCGGTCGCGCAGCGACACCGCCTCGGCCTCCTCCGCCGCGCCCTGCGCCGATCCGGCCGCTGCCTCCGCGCGGACCAGGCCCGTGTGCTCCTGGTCTGTGCCCGCCGGGTTCGGGTCGGCTGGGTCTGTGCCGGCTGGGTTCGTGTCTGCTGGGTTCGTGCCCGCTCGGTCCGTGCCCGCTTGGTCCGCGGGCGGCGGGTTGGTGGGTCGGATCTGCCGGGACGGTGCCTCGACCAGGGCGGCGGCCTGGTCGGCGCGCAGCACGCTGGGCAGCTCCCGGTGCGCGCGTGGGCTGGCCAGCGCGGCGCCCACGTCGGCGGGGAGCAGCCCGGCCCGGTGGGCCCAGCCGCTGAACGCCCGCGCCGACGCGGCCCGCCGGGCCAACGAGGTGCGGGCCGCACCGGTGGTGCGCTGTCGCGCCAGCCAACTGCGCAGCACCGACAGGTCCAGCTCGGCCAGGTCGACGCAGCCCATCCGAACGGCGTGGTCGAGCAGCGACACCAGATCGGTGACGTACGCGCGGACGGTGTGCGCCGACCGGTTACGGACCCGGGACAGGTGCTCGGCGAAGTCGTCGACAGCGTCGCGCAGCGCCGGCGGCAACGCCTGGTGCATGGCCCGGGTGCCCCGGTCGGGGCGGCTCATCGGGGCCGCGCCAAGGCACCGGCCGGGTCATCGGCCCAGGCACCCTCACTGACAGCTGGCACGGCCACAGCCTACGGCCGGTCCGCCCACGTCACCGGACACGACGGTGCCGCCTTTCGCCTACCGGTGGCGGTTGTTCTTCCTCATCAGGAAGACGACCACGCCGACAACCAGCACGGCGGTCGTGGCGAGACAGCAGAGCACGCTGATGTGCCACGGCTTGATTGCACCCATGACCGGGACCGTACCGGCAATGGCAGCTGGCCGGGGTCCCGAGCGGGAGGGCGTGCGGGCATCCGACAACCACCGCGCCCGCCGGGCCGTGTCGCACCCGCTCAGCCTCACGGCGGGCCTGACGTCTCCGATGCCGCCGCCCGCTTGGGCTTCGCGGGCGGGGCGAGGGCGTAGCCGTCCTCGCGACGGACCACCATGGACAGCTCCTCCAGCAGCGACAGCTTGCGCAGCGCGGTCCGTACGTCGACACCGGCGCGGGCGGAGAGTCGGTCCACGCCCATCGCGCCCCGACGGGGCAGCGCCTCCAGCAGCGAGCGCGCGTCGTCGTCGAGCGCGTCGGCGGCCCGCTGCGGCCCACGTGCCAACGGGGCCAGGTCCGCGCCGATCCGGCCCACCTCCTCCAGCACGTGCGCCACCCCGGCGACCAGCCGGGCCTTGTCGGGGAACTCGCGCAGGAACTCGTGTGCGCCGACGGACATCGCCGAGGTCACCGGCCCCGGCACCACCATGGTCACCCGATTGGCGTGGATGGCTCGCCGCGCGGTCTGCGTCGCGCCGCTGCGCGCCGAGGCCTCCACCACGACGGTGCCCCGGGTGCCAACGGCGATCACCCGGTTGCGGATCAGGAACCGGGGTCGCAGCGGCTCGGCACCCGGGGGCCACTCGCTGACCAGCAGACCCGTCTCGGCGATCCGGTCGAAGAGCGCGGCGTTGCCCATCGGGTACGGGCGGTCTTGTCAAGCGAGATGTACAAGATCTAGGGTCCCCGTCATGTCTGGCAGGCGTAAGCGCGGTAGGGGCCTTGGCGTTATTCGGCTGAGTAAGCACAGCAACCGCCCGGATGACCCTTCAACCAGCCCGGAGCGGCAAAAGCATCACATTCTTGATGCTGCCGATAAGAGGGGCATCGAGATTGTTGGTTGGGCGGAAGACCTGAACGTCTCCGCCCGCAAGATTGCCCCGTGGAAACGCCCTCAGCTTGGATTGTGGATACCGAACCTCGCCCAAGAAACGCCGACCGGCGGCAGACCGGATGAGTTCGACTGCCTGATCTTTTGGAAGATCGACCGGGTTGCCCGGTCAGTTGGTGACTTCGCCAATCTCGTCAAGTGGGCAGGAGATAGCGGTAAAAACCTCATAGCCGCTGACGGAACCGTTGACCTGAGCACGCCCTACGGAAAAGCCATGGCTCAGATTGTCGCCGTGTTCGCAGAGTTGGAAGCGGACATTATCAAAGAGCGCGTCAACGATGGTCGGCAAGCATTGCGGGATGAGGGCCGGTGGGGTGGCGGCAGATACCCGTATGGGTTCATTCCCCGGCAGCAGGATTCCGGGGGGTGGAAGCTAGAGCACCACCCCGAGAATGCCGACAGGCTACGTGAAATCGCGCGTCGGGTCATCGCTGGCGAGTCGATGAATGCGATTGGTCGTGACTTCGACAAGCGGGGAATTCCAACGCCGACCGGCGGCAAACTGTGGGAGCAAGTGCATCTAACGCCGATGCTTCGTCATCGTTCCCTGATTGGTGAAGCGACGCACAACGGGGAGACGGTTAGGGATGACCTGGGTCGCATCATCCAGGCTTGCGACCCTCTGATCATGCGGACCGAATGGGACAACCTCCAAAAGCGCCTAGACGATGTGTCGATTCCCAAGAATCGCCAACCGGGCGTCTCGATGCTGTTGCGCATCGGGTTCTGTGGCCGATGCGGGCTGCCTCTCTGGCTCCGCCGAAAGACGATCAAGGGTGTTGAGTACCGCTATTCGGGTTGTAGTGGTGCGTGGTGCGCTAGCCAGAAGCGGACGTGTGATGCGTTGGGCATCCGGGCGGATTTCCTTGAGAGCATGATTGAGGAAATGCTCATGAATGCTATCGGTGATCTTGAGATGATCGAGCAGATTGACACCATGGGCGAGGACCGGCGAGAGGAATTGGCGGAGAAGTCCGCCAAGCTTGCTGACCTGTTGGTCGCCTCTGCTGGTGCACCCGAGAGCGTGAAGTCTCGGCTTGCGCCGGACGTTGAGGCGTTGACCGTCCGGGTTACTGAGCTTGAGTCCCAGCCGGTCATTGAACCGGTGCGCCGACAGGTCGGCACCGGGCAGACTTACCGCCAATTGTGGCAGTCGTCCGACGACAGGGAGCGTCGCCGGCTACTCGTTGAGTCGGGCATCCGGGTTGAGGCGATAAAGCTTGACGGCACCAATCAAGGGGTGTCCGTGGCGTTGATAGAGCGACCGGGCCGCGAGGATGACGCGATCATGATCAAGCAAGAGAGGGACATCTCCGTAACCCTGTTCATCCCTCACAACCTCGCCCAGCGGGCAACCGGCAACCCGGCTGTCAAACTGCTTTGGCGGCGGAGTCCGCTACCTGTAGCCGTCTGAGAGCGCCGCAGAGCGGCGAACCAACCCCGGTAGGTGTCTCTCCCTGCCGGGGTTTTTCGTGCCCTGGTGGCCCTGTTGGCGGGTGAGAGAATGATCGCGCGGCCCGTTAAGGGCCCACCAATCTTGACGAACCAGAAACCGTGTAATCGGCGTGGCTCCGCCATGCCGACTTTAGGGAGGTTGAATGACGCTGCCCGCTTTCCTGGATTTCGATAGCGCCGACGTCCCCGGGGAGCTGTCCCCGGCTGATGCGGCTTACATCAGGGCTGTCGACCACGAATCGGTGAACCGGATTGACTTCGGGGGTGGCGCGTCCTGGTGGGCGAGCCCGCATGAGCAGAGTAAGCAGCGGGCGCGTGATCCCCAGTTCCCGTTGTGGCTGCGGGTGCGGTACGCGGCGGAAGGCTGGTCTAACCGCATCGGGCACGCTGAGATGAGTAAGGGACAGTTGGCCGGCATCCTCGGCTATGAGGATCGGTACTGCCGGGCAACAGTGGTTGCCGTGAGTCGCGCCATAAGGCAGGCCATCGGTAAGGGCCTGCTCGATCCGTCTTCGGGGCCTTCGTGCCTGGTGATGCCGTACGCGGATCATCAGCAGGCGGGCCGTGGGACGCGGTTCTGTCGGGAGCATCGGATCGTTCGGGCCTAGCCAGTGTGCAGCTTGTCAACCTGGCTGGTTGACACCTGTCAGCAGGATCGGTTAGCGATCCACGCTCAATGTCCGATTCCCTCTCTATCTCAGTGATTACCCGTGGCGAGGAACGAGGCACGGGGACGAGCGGCCCTAGGTTGGGTTCAGTTGTCCTACTAATGGCCGGCTGATGTGCCGGCCCTAGTTAAAACCTCTGTTAACCAATAGCCGCTAAGCCGTTCCTGTGTGCAACGGCAGTATTGACCACCAAGGAAACAAAGGATCGGCCGCCAGAGCCGATCCGTACGGGGAAGGGGTTGTTATCAGCTCAAGTACCTGCACCAAGTGCCGCAAGCTCATACCGCTTGGCAGCGGTAGTCGCTGCGGCGGCTGCAAGCCCAAGCGTGTTCATGCGCTGTCAGCGTCTCAGCGTGGCTACACCAGCGAGTACCGCCGTAACCGAACCCTAGTCCTGGCGGACGGGCCCGCGTGCACCCTGTGTCGACGTCGGCCAGCAACCACCGCGGATCATGTCGTGCCGCTGAGCAAGGGCGGCACCAACAGACTCACGAACCTGCGGCCTGCGTGCGGGCCCTGCAACTCCGGCCGAGGGAACCGCGCCGGGCCCACTGGGACCATGTAGACGCACAGCGTGTCCGTCGCCCCCGGTCGGCGGCGGATACGTTGTCGTCCGTGGCGGTTACTGACGAGCGTGGACGAACGCTCTTCTGGGTGTGCGGTGGGTGTGACGAGTACGTAGTTGTTGGGTTCGAGTCGAAACCAGGATGGGGGCCGCCCGGGGCCCCAGTGCTCGCGGATGGCGTTGTAGCGGTGGAGAATGATCGAGGAAGCATGCGCCTATGGCACCGCGCCTGCACCTCGCTCCCGGCTCAGGCGTAGCCATAGGGGAGGGGTCGAAACTTTAGCCGAATTCCCTCCCGGACCCATCGAATTAGGCGCGTGCGTGTCTCGGGGGTGACTCCGATCTTGTGGGAATGCAAAGCAAATGGAGACGCAATTCTTAATGGAACTCCGGCGGCCAGCCATTGGAAGTTTCCTGACGTAGGAGCTGTTGGATCGCCGGGCTGGCCCATAGCGCACGCACCGTCTGGGCCGGCTCCCGGACCTCGTTGTTGCTGGCGGCACCCTCCAGCACAAGCTTCGGAAACCGTGTGAGGGAGTGCAGGGTCAGGCTGGCTGAGGCATCCGCCAAGGGCTCCACCCGCTGACCACCTACAGCCTGCGCATCAGCCCGCTGCTCCGCGGTCGCCTGTTCAATGGCGATTTTCCTAGCAGTCGTCAACGGCTGTGGAACAAGCCCAAGCACTGGATCATCCACGGTGCGGAAGCGCGCGATGTAAGACCAGGGCAACATCGTGAGCGGGTCACGGTCACCCTCGTCGCTGTCTCCTAACAGCCATCCAACGATGCGGGCTCGTTCTCGCCCAAGGACTTCTTGGTCCTCGGGGTGCTTCTCAGCCAAGGTCGCTAGTTGGGTTAGCTCTTCACGAAGCGTGGCGTTGTCCGGGGCCGGGTGCTTGATGGCGTGGAGTCGGCTGAGAAGCAACTGCCCGCGTTCGTTCCGGTAGGCGCGGGTCGTGATGATGTCCTTGGAGAGCTGGTCGAGCAGCTTTTGCTCGTCCTCGGAGAGGGCAAGCAGCCGTTCCCTGAGGGCCTTGTCCTGGCTCCGCCACTCTGCGATTGGCAGAAGGCCCTCGTTCGCCTGCTGGCGCAACGCCCTCAGCTTGTCGATTGACTCGACTGGCCAATCGAAGAGCGTGTTTGCTTCCATCGCAGCCTGAACATCCACGCCGAGAGTATGCCCGGCGTGACTGAGTCGGCGGTACGCCACACTCCGCCGCTGCTACGCGGTCACAGGTTCTTGAGAGGCCAGAACAGCACGCACCGTAGACGGGTACCACTTCTTGCCGCCCTGAGCTGTAGGGACGCCATCGGCGTTCAGCTCACGTGCGATTCCGGCGAGGCTCTTACCAGCAGCAGACTCAGTGATGATGCGGCTCCGAACCTCGGCCGGCAGAGACGCCGGACGACCGAGACGAACCCCGGCCGCCTTCTTGGCTGCCAGGCCCTCACGGGTGCGCTGGCCGATGATGCGCCGCTCCCACTGAGCCGCGGAGGCCATCACCGAGGCGAGGAACTCCCCGGCGGGCGTCGCAAGGTCAATGCCAAGGTCGAGGGCAATCAGGTTCCACCGCTTGGCGCGCGCCCGGTCCATCAGGGCGGCGAAGTCGATCAGGGACCGGGAAAGCCGGTCCAGCTTGGCGACCACCAGCGTTTCGGCCTGCCGGGACTCCACCAGTTCCAACGCCTCCGCCAAGCCCTCACGGCCTTCAACAGACTTGCCGGACACTCCGGCGTCTTCCTTCCACGCCACGATGGTCCAGCCGCGCCGGTCCGCCTCCGCCTGAATGGCGGCCCGCTGCGCCGCAAGACCGGCACCGGACTCCGCCTGCTCCTCGGTCGAAACCCGAAGGTAGGCAACAGCGGTGTTCGCGGGGGCGTTCTTGATCCTCGGCATACTCATGATCATACAGCAAACGACCGTTTGATGTATCTTCCGAGCCCCACTGCCGCCCCAAATTTTGGAAGTAGTCCCTAGTTGTCTGCGGGCTTCTGCCATGACCGCCCCCTCGTTCACCCTCCGTGCGTGAGCGACAGCGTAGGGCTCTGTATCGCTACCGATAGACAGCCAACACCGTTGGACCTTGAAGTAGCCGGGCCTGAAACCGTGCTGCGACACCGACCACGCAGGATCGACCTGCGCCAGGATTTGACTTAGGGTCGCCAGGGTGAAGATCGCGCCAACGCTGAAGAGTGTTCCGACAGACCCAGACACCTCCAAGCCCACCGCCGCCGAGTTCTTCGCCGGCATCGGCCTTGTGCGCCTTGGTCTGGAGCAGGCCGGCATCAGCGTTGTGTGGTCCAACGACATTGAGCCGGCAAAGGAAGAGATGTACCTCGGCCACTTCGGCAAGGGCGAGGGTCACGTCTTCAAGCCGGGTGATGTTGGCGAGGTTAAGGGCAGCGACATGCCGCCAAGGCTTGATCTGGCTTGGGCTTCCTTTCCCTGTACCGATCTCTCGCTAGCGGGGTGGCGTCGAGGGCTCAGCGGAAGCGAGTCATCCACTTTCTGGGGCTTCACCAACGTTCTGAGGGAGATGGGGGAGGATGCTCGTCCGCCCGTCGTCGCTCTTGAGAACGTGGTTGGCTTCGCCACCAGCCATGGGGGCGAAGACTTGGCGACCGCCATCCGTGAGTTGAACGATCTTGGCTACTCAGCGGACGTGCTTACCCTTGACGCGCGACGCTTCGTGCCGCAGTCGCGTCCACGCCTGTTCGTCGTTGGGGCTCAAAATCCGCCGGCGGATGAGCCGGTTCCCAACAGCGAGCTTCGTCCCGACTGGCTCCTGGCCCCCTTCGGTGACCCCTCCCTGAGGACACACAGGGCCAAGCTGCCCACCCCGCCGCCACCGCTCACATCCGGGCTCTCTGCCCTTGTTGAGCAGGTTGGGCCGGACGGCTGGTGGGAGGACAAGCGCCGGGACGCTTTCATCGGTTCCCTGTCGCCCATCCAAGCGGAGCGACTTGAGAAGTTGAAGGCACAGAAGGCCGTAACCTATCGGACGGCTTACCGCCGGACCCGGAACGGCAAGCCCACGTGGGAAATCCGCCCCGACGACATCTCTGGATGCCTGCGGACTGCCCGCGGCGGCTCGTCGAAGCAGGCGGTTGTAGAAGTGGGTGATGGAGGCGTCCGCGTGCGGTGGATGACCCCACTTGAGTACGCGCGCCTGATGGGAGCCGGGGACTACACGCTCAACAACCTTCGAAGCAACCAAGCTCTCTTTGGTTTCGGAGATGCAGTATGCGTGCCCGTTGTCTCTTGGCTCGCGAAGCACTACTTGCTTCCCCTCATGAACGGCGAAATGCAGCCGCGCCAACTCGTTGCTGTCGCGGGCTGACCTTCAGCAAGGAGAGCGGGCAAATGGAGATCCAGGGCAGGGACATTCAAGATACGCTCCCGTGCAGCCACGACTTTCCCTCCGACAGGATCGGGGCGACCAAGAGCATTCTGCGGAACCTTTCGGAAACAAGTCCTGACCTTCTTCATTCAGCAGACATCCAGGAAGAGGACTGGCTTCCCCTGCTGCGTGCCGCCATCGAGAGCATGCGCGGCGAGAGTTCCGCGAACCCGGTGGATAAGCAGCGATTCATTGCCGCCGTGCTTCAGTACTGCCAGCAACAGAAGGCAATTGAGTCGTGGGGCTTTATCGGTAGTGGTGGCCGCCAGGACTATAGAGTCTCACTTTCTGATGGCACGACGGTGGCGATCGAGGCGAAAGGCTGCCTCGACGGCAACAACACCGCAATCTGGGATCGCCCCAGCTGGGCAGACGAATTCGTGGTCTGGGGCCTCTGTCCCGAAGGCCTGGCAAAACCGCCCGGCAAGGGTGCGTGGTCGGGCATCGCGACTCGGCTGATGCCGAAAATCGTGGCCGAGCGGAAGGTGGTTGACGCCTTCATTCTTTGGGACGGGCGCTGCGGCTCTGCCAGGCGCATTTGCCCCAAAAGCTTTGGGGTCGATGGGTCGTTGAGGTCGCAAGCTACGGACATTGTGGGGCAGGCCGGCAAGGCGGCATGGATCCCCCCGCCGTGTATTTACCTGTTCCCAAGGTCGTATCCGACGGTCCCCCATAACCGCAAACCGGCTATCCATACAGTCAACACCTCGCGATTCTCCCGCGCCTTGCTGGGGGCATTCAACGTGCCCGAGAGCAAGCAGGCGGCTTACGTCCATTCAGTAGAGGTGGAGGCGAGGGGAAGCAGTGAGGGTACGGAGATCCAGGTAAAGGCTGTCTCCCGCTGCTGGCCGGACGGCGACGACCGAGTTGTGTCCGGCAGGTGGAAGCCGGTCAGGCGAGAGGCGTAAAGGCCGAGACTTGCCGCATACCGACGCGAGCATGGCGGACAGTTCCTGGGCCTCGACTCCGGCTGTACGCCGGTCCATGCAGTCAAACCGTAGCCGCGACACCAAGCCTGAGTTGTTGCTAAGACGAGCTCTGCATGCCCGCGGCTTTCGGTATCGAGTTTGCACAAAGCCGCTTCCTGATCTCCGCATGAAGGCAGACATAGTTTTCCGACCTTCACGGGTGGCCGTGGAAGTCCGCGGCTGCTTTTGGCATGGCTGCCCAGAGCACCACCGCAAGCCGTCGGCTAATAGCGCCTATTGGGCTGCTAAGGTAACGCGAAATGTTGCGCGGGACGAGAGGAACAGCAGGGCTCTTGCTGAGGCGGGATGGCTGCTAATTGTTGTGTGGGAACATGATGATGTTGCCGAGGCCGTCGGTATTGTCGCTAATGCTGTTCGCAGGCGAAGATAATTTCAGCAAGACCTCCAGAACTGCTAAAGTTCTGCCTTTGGCTTTGCCTCATGACTGCTTGGCTCCCCCTCGGTTTCTATCTTTAGGCTTCTCTTGATGTGGTCCTGGACTGCGCGCTTCTGGTTGATCACCTTATCAATAAGCTCACCGCCCTGCTTTTCGAGCTCTTCAGGCGTTCTGCCTCTGACTTCCGACATGTCAATCGAGAAAAATGATGTCACGATGTAGAGGCCTCGGATTTTTGCCATCAGAGCCTCGGGTGCCAGGAGTTCGGCTTTTATCTCTCCTGCATAAATCTCCTCAACCAGAGCTTCCAGTCGGTCCTGGTCATGCCGGGATAAGGTTACCCTCCCGAGAAGTGGGAACGGTTTAACGTGCCTCGCCAAGTGAATCCAACGCTCTACGCTGCCAAGTAGCGTGGAATAAACGGCCATCCGATCTTGGTGCCAGCGTGCCTCGTCCTCGCGGTTCCACTGCTCCTGCCGTTCCTGCCGCTCACGCTTCCACCGCACGTCATCTTGCGCGACTTGCCGTTCCCACTGACGCTTCTCGCGACGGGATGCGAGCAGGTGAGTAACTACGGTCGCGATCAAGGCACTCAGCAGACCGACCATGGCAATCACAAACGGAACTGATGTCTGTGGCTCCGTCTGGGCAGGGCGTTGGACGGGCACAACAACTGAGGTGGTGGTTTCCACGGTTGGGGACACCACTGCGGTGGTGCTGGGAGAAGGAGTCGGGGACGGGGACCCGGTTGCCATCCGCTCAGCATCCCGTACAGAGGTGCCGCAGGCCATCCGCTTCTAGGCTCTGAGCAGACATGGCCGGGCAGTCAGGCACAATCTCCAAGACGAAACGTGACGAAGGCCACTCAAGAGCCATACTGTATTTGGCGCTCCAGCTCGGGCTAGTTGTCATGAGAAACCTTGGCTCTTCTAGCGACCAACTACTCACCCGCCTGCTGGCTCTGCTCCTCGCGATGCTCCGTCTGACGAGCAGGCAGAAGCAAGAGTGCAAGGCGCGGGACCGTCATGATCTGATCATGGACTACCTCAGGGCGGCCCCCGCTGTACTAACTGGGCTTGCGGCGATCCTCGCCGCCCTGACCGGATTGCTGTCCATAGTCGTCCGGTGATGCCCGTGACGGAGGGGGCGGCGCTGGCCCCCTCCGTCCTCGGTCAGCCGCTGGGGGTGGTGGCGGATACGGCCACCCTCCGGCGTTTCCAGGCGGTCTCCCGCAGACCCAGATTCAGCGGGGCAGACGAATGGCCATCCGCCTACGTAAGCTGCGACCGATCGATCACCTTGGGTGAGGCTAGGATGCGGCTGGCGGGGAGGCCACGTGGAATCATCAGGGCTGGGCCTGCGGTTTGGGTTGGCCGTATGAGCGGCGGCTTCTACGTTGACCCAGCGGGCATGGATGGTCTGTACGGCCTGCTCCATGGGGCGTCTGAGGATGCCGCAGACGCGCACGGTTACATGACCCGGCATTGTGATCTGGCTTTCGACCAACAGGGCCTTCTCTTCATGCTTGCAGGCCCTCACCGCACGGCCTACCGGCGGATGTCCGAAGGGCTAGAGCGGCTCAAGACGCTGTCTCAGGGTGCCGCCACTCAGGTCAACCTGGCGCAGCGCGAGTACGCGACCTCTGATCAATCGACCGCAGCGCGGTTGGACAAGACCTACCCGGGTGCCCACGACTCGTCCACTTTGCGCAGCACGCTTGCTGGCCCCACCAGGCCCGACCTCTGGCCGGCCGCCGCCCGCTCACCCTTTACCGAAGTGGCCGATCCAGCGGCACGGCTGGTCCCACCGAATTACGCCACGGGCGTCGAGATGTTCCAGATAAACCCGCTCGCTGACCTCGTCAGCCCGGCTGCTTGGCTGCGTCAGACGAGCGTTTGGCTGTTCGGTGAAGACCCGTTCGAGGGTTGGGGCAAGGCATTCAGTGGTGATTGGGACTCGTACGTGCACTGTGCTGCCGCTTGGCGGATCATCGGCAACGCGATGGACGATCTCGGTCGGAACCTCATCACCGGCGCGGCGGACGTTCCGTCCGTATGGCGAGGCAACGCAGCAGAGGGAGAGCAGGAGTATCAACTGTCTCTCGGCTCCGCAGCTCGCGCTCTACACCCCGTCTGCGATCAGTACGCAGACCTGTACACACGGGCAGCCGAAGCAGCGAAGCAACTTCACTCCGTGGTCACTGGGCTGATTACCAAGCTGATCGACGTGCTGATCATCGTCAACGCCAGCGCGGTGGTTGGCACGGCCACCATCGAGACGGGTGTGGGCCCGGTTCTCGGCTACTCAGTGGCGGCCTGGTACGCCTGGCAGGCGTACGACCTGTACAACGAGATTTCGACGTACTTCGGCAACGCCGAAGCGACCTTCAAGCTCATCGCTGGCTCTATCGAGATGGTGAAGGTTGGCATGGAGGTGGCGAGACTGCCTGACTTGAAGCCGTACCACCACCCGGCCTTCGCGTGATGACGGACGACATCACCCGGGAGCCTCTTGCCCGTGCCGTGCTTGCCAAGCTGGCTCGCAGCAGAGGTCCAAATGATCCCCTTGGTTCACTGGCCCACACCGTCCTGAGTGGTGAGGCGGACCTCCGCACGGCTGCCTCCATGTCCTGGCACGGCACGGCCTTGCATGCCGAATTTGCTGAGGCCATGGCCCGTCGTGATGCCATGGCACCAGAGGAGCGAGCCGAGTTAGAGCGGCAGGCTCGGCTACTGCACAATGCTGGCGACTCGGCATTCCCAGACTCGGACGGCACGGCCGGCCCGGACCGCCCTAAGGAGGGCCGCCCACGATGAGCGTTTGGAAGCGTTGGAGGATCGCCTTTCCGCTGCTCGCCCTCAGCCTGCTGATGCTCGTGCCGGCAGTGTTCGGCACATGGGCTTGGTGGTCCGAGAACGGCACGGCGTACCGAGTGCTGTCGATCATCATCTGCCTAGTCGTCGCCGGCTGCGTAGGCGTCTCTCTCTCCGTCGGCATCAAGCGGACCGACGATGTGCCTTGGCTCCGTATCGGGCTCGTCGCCTTGGGCGTGCTCGCTACCTGTGGCCTGGCTATCGTTCGGGACTCGGTGTAATCGTGAGAGGCGACTGTAGCGCCCTGTGGGCTGTCCAGCAGCGTTGGAACCCCGCCCTGCACTCTTAGGGCTAGTCCGTACCAACCCTTCGCGCGAATCCCTCAATTAGGGTAAGCGCGGGCGGGTATAGATTAATTAATTCTCTGAGCCAGTCAGCGCCCGTGGCAATCGGACTACCATTTCCTGGGGGGTTGACCGATTCCGGCTTGATGGTCGAACATTGATAATAGCGATGGGGTCGGGTGCGGCTGGCCCGCAAAAACAGCGCCCGGGGTGCAACCCGGGCGCTGTTGGTGACTCCGCCGTCGATGTCAGTGGACGAATCTGCCTGGAGTCAAAATGAGATTAAACAAATTAATGAACCGCGTCAACCTGAGTAGGGACGTCAGGGTCGAAACGTCCTCCGGTCCCCATGGGGATCATAAGGAAGAGCAGGATCGGCGACACATGCGGCGACTTGAGTACATGCGCGCGTTACCGCCGATCCTGCGAGCGGCAGCGTTTGTGCTGGCGGCCGTGAGCGGCTTGCTCGTCCCGCTGCTCAGCAGGTAGTGGCAAGCGGGAGGGGCCCGGCTTCGGCCGGGCCCCATCGCCTGCGTGCGTTCCGTGCTGCCTTACTGACCTGCCCAGCAAGCAAGGTCGTTTCGTGCGAAGAGATCGGCGTTCCCCTGCTTGCCCCTGGCCTGAGGCACCTTTCCCATACGTCGCTGTAGCCGCTTCTTGGCGGCCTCGTACGACCAGGGCAGCACTCCGGCATCTACCGCCTGGCGCAGCGTCAGGAAGTCGCCGGCAGGGCTTGATAGGCCGTTGAGCTGGGAAGTCCCCGGGGACCGGGGACATGCGAGCTCCCGCGCCTCCGCTGCGGTTAGGTACGCGACCTGAGTCTCAGTCGCCTGACCACCGACGACGATCTGCCACCGTCCGAGCGTCCGGGACGCCCGCGGCATCGCAGCCTCAGGAACCAGCATCTTCCAGTTGT
Source organism: Micromonospora sp. DH14 (assembly GCF_029809455.1). Classification (NCBI taxonomy): domain Bacteria; kingdom Bacillati; phylum Actinomycetota; class Actinomycetes; order Micromonosporales; family Micromonosporaceae; genus Micromonospora; species Micromonospora sp. DH14. Next base: position 86,556 of record NZ_JARVKT010000008.1, read on the forward strand.
TCGCCGTGTAGCGGGCAAGGCAGCGAACCCCGAAGTTCTCCCGCGCCTCCGGCCCGCCGATTGCCCTGGCGGTGAGCATCTGCGCGATTGCTAGCACGTTGACCTTGGCACTGCGCCCCATGAACAGCAGATCGGCTAGAGCCGACACGGCAGGCGACCGTTTCGGGTCGCCTTTGCCGCGCGCTTCGGCCCAGAAGTTGACGAGCTGCCCGATCGTGGCGTTCAACTCTTCGGCGATCACCAGGACCCGCGGGCCGGGGTCCCAGTCTTCCGCTTCGTGCATTGCCAGCGTGTTCCGCTCGTCCGCGAGAGCGGCGAGGCGGACCAGGGCGTCATGCATCTGCGCCGGCTTGGCGCAATAGTCAGCCCCCGACAACCCGAGGGCCCACCGATGGGACCCCTTGCGGTCGAGAATCACCACCCGTCCGCCCCGGTTAAGCACCTGGACCGCAACCAGCTCGGCAAGCACACTCTTACCGGCACCCGTGCCCGCACTCACCGCGATGTGAGGCGAGTCGTCACGCAGCGACAGCGTGACGGGGCGATCCCCGGCACCTTGCCCGATGTAGAACTCCCATTCAGCCAAGCTGGGAAGGTGTTGGGCAACCTGCTCGGCACCGACCCGGGCAGGTGGACGCTTACGCACCGTCCAAACAGCGGTTACCCGCGGCCCTACTTGGTGCCACGTCTCCACCAGATCGGCGACGGGAATCTTGCTGCCGACGATCGAAGAGACGAGCTGCCGTTGCTCCCGGGTCAGATACGGGGTGTCGGCAGTCAGCTCGATACGCGGACCCTTGTCTGGGTCCACAGGACGGCGGAACGCGGCCAGCCGGGACGTGATCGGCTCCGCCTGCCTTTGGGCCGCCCATACGGCCCGCTGAGCGCGTTCAGGAAGCCACCGGATGATCGGCTCCACCTTCTCGCCGTACCAAGTCCGCGCGGCCGTCTCAGCCGGGCTGAGCGGCTTGGCCAGCCGGGGCGTGAGGTTGCCCAACGACGGATCAACGTGGAGGCATAAGCCGGTCTGTAGACCCATCGCGGGGGCGAGAGCTGCCATGGTCGGGGTGACGTACTCCCGGTTGAACCGACGCATCGTGAACCGGCGGCGCACCCGCCACCCGGTGACCGCTACAGCGGTACCGAGCACCCCACCAGCCTGCCCGGGGTAGGCCGCAACCATGACGGCTACGGCCGGAACCCCAATGCGACATACCTGACGCTGCCAACCAGCCAACCGCCCCTTGCCACGCTGCCGGTACGGGTAGCCCTCCCGGGCGTCGAGGGGACGGCCGGACAGGTACCGATACACGACCCGGGAAACGGTGTGCTTGCGCCGTAGTCGCCGGATGACCTGCTCAAGCTCGCTCATTGCTCGCTCCCCTCGCCCGAGAGGTGAGCGAGAGCGGCAGCCATGCCGAGCACAGCCACGGGGAGGCAGGCAACAAGGGTGGTAATCCACCAGGGGGCCGACGTGATGCCGGCGGCCACCAGCAGGTGATAGGCAACCTGACCGAGGGCACCAACCAACAGGGACCCGATGGCCGACCACTTGGCAAATCGGCGCGCCCGGGGCGGAACCAGACCCGACAACCAAGCCCGAAGGGCGTACGCCGCGTACACCTCCACCCCGACCGGCAGAGTGATAGCGGTGTTGATGCTGAACCCGTCAGCGATGCCGGGTAGCGGGTGGACCACCCCGAACCCAGTGAGTCCACCAAGGCCAACCCACCCGGACCAGATAGCGACGAACGCCGGAAGGGCGATAAGTACTACGGGCCAGGTAGCCAGGCTGCGCCGCTTGAACGGCACCGGGGCGGGCTTCACGGTGACCGGCGGGTGTCCGTTCCCCTCAGGCTGCGGCAACGGCTCAGCGGCCTTGAGAGCAGGCAGGATCACCGGAACCGGGGTGGAGTCGGCCGGCGCAACCGGCGGAACCGCGGTGGCAACTGGGGCAGGCTCGGCGTACTCCCACGGGTCCGAGACGGGCCCGGTGTCGGTGTCGTCGGGCACGGTGATGGGTTCGGCAACCAGGGCCAGGCGGACTGCCTGAGCCTTGGGAGCACCCACCTTGAACTCACGCATGATCTGGTTGCGGCTCGGAATCTCACCGAGCTTGTCAGCCAAGTTCCGCACAGCGGGGAGCAGGTCGGCAACGGCTCGCGGGTACGCGCTGGGAACGGTGGCCGTGGTCATCGGTTGATCAGCTCCCGGCGAGTAGTGGCGACCGTTGGAACGTCCGCAAGATGGGCGATGTCGTCGGCAACCTGGTGTGCGTGCTGGTCAACCAGGCCGCGAGCGATGGCGAACGGCGCGAGCATCACGGCCGGTCCGCCGACCAGGACCAGGGCCAGGGTGTAAGCCGTGGTGTCGTTCATCGGGCACCCGCCAGAGCCTCAGAGCGGCACGGTCCGCAGTTGTCCCGAGGGCTACCCCGGTGGCTAGGGCATTGCTCCGCCTTGCCAGCGACCGGGAGAGCGGCCCCACGACGCTCTACAGGCCCGTACAGAGGCCGCTGAGGGTGGCGGTTGGGGTTTTTGGATTTGATCCAGCTACGCCAGTCACGCGCGCCAGCGCGCTTCATCTTCGATTGGTCTTCTCCACTTCGGGTGACGCACTGGCTGTCACCCCCGGGCCCCTCGTTCGTCACCCCCTCACGCTGGTTGTCACCCCCGGACGGCTGTCCCGTCACCAGCCGGTAAACCCGGGTGGCAACGCCCGCAACCTTCGACACGATCAGTCGGCCAAGCTGAACGAGCTTGGCGAGGCACCGTTGCACGGTCCGCTCAGAACAGCCCACGTACTCCGCGATGGTCGCTACAGACGGCCAGGCGTGGCCTTCCTGGTTGGCGTGGGCAGCGATGGCGATAGCTACTGCACGTTCGTTCTTGCCGAGGTCTTTGGTCGCCAGCATGGCGGCCTTCACCGCCTGGCTCATCGGGCACCACCACGGGCCCGGAAGTTGGCGAGCACGGCCCGCCGGTCGGCAGCGGTAAGGGTGTCTCGCCCGTCCCACGTCCAGAGCAAGAGGGCAGCCTCAGCACGGCTGCGCGGCTGGGAGGGCTCAAGGGCTTTGACCGCCAGGGCCGCAGCAGGCGTTAGGGTGGTTCGCACGTCGGGGTACCTCCCGGCTAGGCCCCGGAGTCAGCGCGCCAACGCTGCCCGGGGCTGTTTTGGATCTTGTTTCACATAATGGCGGCCAAGACCGGTCGAGCCCGCAGGCGAGCACCGCGACGGTCAGACCGCCCGCGGTGAGGGCGCCCCGGTGGGCGGCGGCGTCGATGCCGAACGCGCCACCGGACACGACAGTCCAGTCCCGCTCCGCCAACCCGTACCCCAGCTCGGTCGCGACGTGCTGCCCGTAGCCGGTGGCGGCCCGGGCGCCCACCACTGCCACCGAGCGGTCCAGGGCTTCGCCGAGCGGCCAGCTTCCGCGTACCCAGAAGCACAGCGGCGGGGCGGTCTCGGCGTCCACCCGGCGGCTGACGTCCGGCAGACGCAACTCGGCCAGGCTGGCAACCTGGGTCGGCCACTCCTCGTCGTCCGGGGTGACCAGCCGGGCGCCCAGTCGGTCCGCCCGCTCCAGAGCCTCGGCCGCCACCGCCCGCGCGTCGCCGGCCGTCGAGCGTGCGGCGACGGTGGTGTGCAGCCAGCCGTCCGGGCTGCCGCCGTCGAGCAGCAGATCCAGGGTCGCCACCGGGCCGTGCCGTTCGACCAGCCGGTGCACGGCGCGCGTGCCCGGCTCCGCCAACCAGGTCAGGGCGACCCGGGCCAGCCTGCGCTCCTCTTCGGCGTTCACGCCGCCTCCCCCGTCCGTAGTTGCAGCGCTTCCCGGACGTCGTCCTGGTCCGGTCGGTCGCGGCCGTCCAGATCGGCGATGGTCCAGGCCATCCGGATCACCCGGTCGAAGCCGCGCGCCGACAGCGAGCCGGAGTCGAGCCGGCCACGCAGCTCGACGGTGACCCGGGCCGGCAGTCGCCACGGCGGTCGGCGCAGGTACGGACCGTCCACCTCGGCGTTGAGCCGCCGGCCGAGGTCGGCCCAGCGAGCGGCTGCCGCCCGCCGGGCCGCCGCCACCCGGGTGGCGACCGTCGCCGACGGCTCGACGCCACCGTCGGTCGCCATCAGCTCGGCCGCCCGTACCGGCATCAGTCGCACCTGGACGTCGATCCGGTCGAGCAGCGGACCGGACAGTTTGCCCAGGTAGCGGCGGCGGACCAGCGGCGAGCACTCGCAGTGCGCGTCACCGGCCGGCTTCGCGCACGGACACGGGTTGGCCGCCAGCACCAACTGGGTGCGCGCCGGGTACACGGTGCCGCCCCCGCTGCGGCTCAACTGGATCCGGCCGTGCTCCAGCGGCTGGCGCAGCGCCTCCAGCGCACCCTTGCTGAATTCGGGAGCCTCGTCCAGGAACAGCACCCCGCGGTGCGCCAGCGACACCGCGCCGGGCCGGGCCAGCCCCGAGCCGCCACCGACCAGCGACGGCACGGTCGCTGTGTGGTGCGGCGCCTGGAACGGCGGGCGCCGCAGCAGGCGACCGCCGGGCGGCAGCAGCCCGGCGACCGAGTGCAACGCGGTGACCTCCAGCGCCGCGTCGTCGTCCAGCTCCGGCAGGATGGACGGCAACCGTTCGGCGAGCATCGTCTTGCCGGCGCCCGGCGGGCCGAGCAGCGCCACGTGGTGCCCGCCGGCGGCGGCGACCTCCAGGGCCCGTCGACCCAGCTGCTGCCCGGCGACCTCGGCGAGATCCGGCCCACCGGCCGCCGGTGCGGGGATGTCCGCCGGTGGCTCGATCAGTGGGGTCCCGTCGCGAACGAAGGCGACGAGCCGGTGCAGGGTGTCCACCGCGCGCACCCGTACGCCGGGGATGACGGCGGCCTCGGCGGCGTTCCCGACCGGGACGATCACCCGCGTGACGCCGGCCCGGGCCGCGGCGGCGACCATCGGGAGGACGCCGCGTACCGGCCGGACCGTCCCGTCGAGCCCCAGCTCACCGAGGACCACCACCCCCTCCAGGGGAAGCAGCGGCAGCTCACCCGAGCCGCCCAGCAGCGCGGCGGCGATGGCCAGATCGAAGGCCGAGCCGAACTTGGGCAGCGTGGCGGGGAGCAGGTTGAGGGTGATCCGCCGGTTGGGCCAGCGCTGGCCGGAGTTGACCACGGCGGCGCGGACCCGGTCGCGGGCCTCGTGCAGGGCGGTGTCCGGCAGACCGGAGATCACCACCGCCGGCAGGCCGGCGGCCAGGTCGGCCTCCACCTCGACGAGGTGGCCGGTCACCCCGACCAGCCCCACGCAGAGCACCTTCGCGTAGCTCACGGCGCGTCACCGATCCTCCGGGTGCGCATGTCAGAACGCGCCCTTGAGGTGGTCGACCTGCGCCGGCCCGGCATCGGGCAGCAGCACGGACAGCACGTCGAAACGCACCTCCTGCGCGGTCGTACCGGTTTCGGTCAGCCACCGCGCGGCGAGCCCGCGCAGCCGGCGGGCCTTGGCCGGCACGACCGCCTCGGCCGGGCTGCCGAAGCCGTCACCCCGGCGGGTCTTCACCTCGCAGAAGGCGAGCACCGGCCCGTCCCACGCGATGATGTCGATCTCCCCGGCCGGGCAGCGCCAGTTGCGGGCGATCGGGCGCAGCCCCGCCTCGGTCAGGTGCCGGGCCGCGCACCGTTCGCCGTACGCGCCAACCGCCTGGTTCCGCTTCGTCATGGCCGGCACGGTGCCCGGCAAAGGACGATCGCCGCGACCCGGCGGCGGCCCCGCTGTGGACAACGGGTGCGCTGTGGACAGTCAAACGATCATGCCGACGCTGTGCTAGCGGTGTCGCCGACCTGTTTTCACCAGCCGATCACCATTCGTACCCCGCCTCACGGTTGATCGGCGGCACTGACGGCCGGGCTGAAATGGCGCGGGCGTGTCCGGTCGCATACGGTGCCTGACGTGGACGGACGACGGAGTTTTCCGGAAGATCAGGAGTCGCGCTGGTACCCCGACGAGCGGGGTCGCGGTTACGGCGAGTCGGAGTGGCGCGGCGCGGGCGAACCGCGGTACCGGGACGGCGAGATTCCCGACCAGCGGGGCGCGGAGGACGCCCGATCCGTCGAGGACACCGGTGTCGGCCGCCGCCGGGAGCCGGACTCGGGGCGCTTCGGCGCGGTGGACGCGAGCCGTTTCGGCGGCTCGCCGGAGCCGGACCCGGGTCGCCTGAGCGCCGTGGACCAGGGCCGTTTCGGCACCCCGGAGCGGGACTCGGGCCGCTTCCCGGCGGTCGACGCCCAGTCCGGGCGGTTCGGGGCGGTGGAGAACGACTCCGGACGCTTCGGCGCGGTGGACCCCCTCGGTGACGCCCGGTCCGAGTCCGACGGATACCGGGCGACCCGTTCGCGCAGGGCGGACCGGGACCCGTCGGAGATCTCCGGTGAACTGCCCGGTCGTCGGGCCGCCCGGGAACCGGCCGCCGTCGAGACCCCGCTGGCGAACACCACGTCGGAGACCGCCCGCGACACCGCGTCGCCGGCCGGGGTGCTCGCCGACCAGGCTCGTCCCGCCCCGCTCACCGGGTACCCGATCATCGAGCCGGCCCGGGGTGGTGGCGACCCGCCGCACCCGCTGGAGATGCCGACCGGCCCGATGCCGGGGATCGGCCCCCGGCCCGACCTGCCCGCTGCCGAGCCGCCGGTGTACCCGCCGGCCGCCGACGGCGTCTACCGGACCCGCCGACCGGTGCTGGCCGTACTCTTCACCCTGCTGGTGTTGATCTTCGAGGTCCCCGCGCTGCGGGTGCTGCTCGCGGGCGTGACCGGCGACCCGGTGGACGCCGGGAACGTGGTGGTGGGCATCGCCCTGGTCGCCGGCCTGCCGATCTTCGCGACCGGGCTGTACGGGCTACGAACCGGAGGTCTGGCGCTCTCCGACAACGGTCGCGGCTGGCTCCGCCCGCCGACGGCCTACCTGACCGTCGGTCTGGTGCTCTTCGTGGCCGCCGCGCTCGCCGCCGGCTGACCGTCCTGCGGCCCGGGGCGGCGCCCCGCGCACCCCGGGGCGGCTGAACGGGCGAAGGGCGTACACTGGCCAACTGGCGACCGCCTCGTGCGGTCGACCTCGCGCGCCCTCTTCACGAATCGTCGTGGAGCGACGGCCTCCCTGGTCCCGATCTTGATCGGGCCCACCATGGGCCGGCGACCAGGCGCCAGGACGCCCGGCCACCGGCCGGGCGTGACAACCAGGGACCTTGAGGAGTACCCCAACCATGGCCGTCGTGACCATGCGTCAGCTGCTGGAGAGCGGTGTCCACTTCGGGCACCAGACCCGGCGCTGGAACCCGAAGATGAAGCGCTTCATCATGACCGAGCGCAACGGCATCTACATCATCGACCTGCGCCAGACCCTCGAGTACATCGAGAAGGCGTACGAGTTCGTGCGTGGGACCGTCGCCGAGGGTGGCAGCATCCTGTTCGTCGGCACCAAGAAGCAGGCCCAGGAGGCGATCGCCGAGCAGGCGACCCGGGTCGGCCAGCCGTACGTCAACCACCGCTGGCTCGGTGGCATGCTGACCAACTTCCAGACCGTGTACAAGCGGCTGCAGCGGATGAAGGAGCTGGAGGGTCTGGGTGACCTGAGCGGCACCGCCGCCGGTTACACCAAGAAGGAGACCCTGCAGCTCTCCCGCGAGAAGATCAAGCTGACCCGCACCCTCGGTGGTCTGCGGGACATGCAGAAGCTTCCCGCCGCGGTGTGGATCGTCGACACCAAGAAGGAGCACATCGCCGTCGACGAGGCCCGCAAGCTGGGCATCCCGGTCATCGCGGTGCTGGACACCAACTGCGACCCGGACGAGGTCGACTTCCCGATCCCGGGTAACGACGACGCGATCCGCTCGGCCGAGCTGCTGACCAAGGTCGTCGCCGCCGCCGTCGCGGATGGTCTGATCGCGCGTTCCGGCCGTCGCCGGGGCAACGACGAGAAGCCCGAGGGCGTCGCGAGCGACGAGCCGCTGACCGAGTGGGAGCGCGAGCTGCTCGAGCCGAAGAAGGCCGACGAGTCGGCCGCCCCGGCCGAGCAGCCCGCCACCCCGGAGCAGCCGGCGCAGGCCGCCACCGAGCAGCCGGCGACCGCCACCGCGGAGTGATCGCACCGTCGCTGCCCCGCCGTCCGTTTTCGCGGACGGCGGGCAGCGACGGTACGCCGGGCACGATCCGCCCGGATCCGGGTAACCGGCACCTCTGACCATCCACACGCCGTCTCAACACCGAAGAGAGAGCCATGTCCCAAATCACCGCCGCGGACGTCAAGAAGCTCCGCGACCTCACCGGCGCCGGCATGATGGACAGCAAGAAGGCGCTGACCGAGGCCGAGGGCGACTTCGACAAGGCCGTCGAGATCCTGCGCGTCAAGGGCGCCAAGGACGTCGGCAAGCGGGCCGGCCGCACGGCCGCGAACGGCCTGGTCGCCCACTCCGGCAAGTCGCTGCTCGAGCTGAACTGCGAGACCGACTTCGTCGCCAAGACCGACTCGTTCATCGCGCTGGCCCAGCAGCTGGTCGAGCACGGTGACCGCTCCGGCGTGAACTCCGCCGAGGAGCTGCTCGCCACCGAGCTCGACGGCAAGGTCGTCGCGGACCTGATCCAGGAGCAGTCCGCCAAGATCGGCGAGAAGCTGGTGCTCAACCGGTTCGCCCGGGTCGAGGGCACCATCGCCATCTACCTGCACCGCAAGGCCCAGGACCTGCCGCCGGCCGTCGGCGTGCTGGTGTCGTACACCGGCAAGAGCGACGAGGCCGGCGACGCCGACGCCCGTGGTGTGGCCATGCAGATCGCCGCGATGCGGCCGAAGTACCTCACCCGGGACGAGGTTCCGGCGGAGGTCGTCGAGTCCGAGCGGCGCATCGCCGAGCAGACCGCCCGCGAGGAGAACAAGCCCGAGGCGGCCCTGCCGAAGATCGTCGAGGGTCGGGTGAACTCCTTCTTCAAGGACTTCGTCCTGGTCGAGCAGGCGTCGGTGGCCGACAACAAGAAGTCGGTGAAGCAGCTGCTGGCCGAGGCCGGCATCGAGGTCACCCGCTTCGTGCGGTTCGAGGTCGGCCAGGCCTGAGCCGCCACCGGGCGCCGCGCGCGCCCGTGGGCAGAAGACGTCAGCGAGGAGGCCGCCGGTGTACGTGACAGGCACCGCGGCCTCCTCGTCACATAGGGTCGGCAGCGGCAGGTTCGCGGTACGCGCCGCACGGGGCGTGCGCGTGGGGAAGGGCGGGGCGGATGACGCAGGTTGTGAGTGACCGGACGCTGGAGCTGGACGATCCGACGGCACCGCCGCCGGGGCGTGCCCGCCGGGTGGTGCTGAAGCTCTCCGGTGAGGTCTTCGGTGGCGGCGCGATCGGCGTCGACCCGGACGTCGTCCAGGCCATCGCCCGGCAGATCGCCACAGTGGTCCGCCGCGGTGTGCAGGTCTCCGTGGTGGTCGGCGGGGGCAACTTCTTCCGCGGCGCCGAGCTGCAGAAGCGTGGGATGGACCGGGCCCGCGCCGACTACATGGGCATGCTCGGCACCGTGATGAACTGCCTGGCCCTCCAGGACTTCCTGGAGAAGGAGGGCATCGAGACCCGGGTGCAGAGCGCCATCACGATGGCCCAGGTCGCCGAGCCGTACATCCCGCTGCGCGCCATCCGGCACCTGGAGAAGGGCCGCGTGGTCATCTTCGGCGCCGGCGCCGGGATGCCGTACTTCTCCACCGACACGGTGGCCGCCCAGCGGGCGCTGGAGATCCGGGCCGACGTGGTGCTGATGAGCAAGAACGGCGTGGACGGCGTCTACACCGCCGACCCACGGATCGACCCCACCGCCAGCAAGCTCGACTCGATCACCTTCTCCGAGGTGCTGCGCCGCAACCTGCGGGTGGCCGACGCGGCGGCGTTCAGCCTCTGCATGGAGAACGGCCTGCCGATGCTGGTCTTCGGCGCGCAGGGTGACGACACCATCATCCGCGCGGTGGGTGGCGACAAGATCGGCACCCTGATCACCGCCTGAGTCCCGCGGACGGCGACGGCAGCGGTCTGACGACTTTCAGCAGAGCCCACGACGAGCACAGAAGGAGGCGAGGAGACCGGTGATCGACGACACCCTCCTCGAGGCCGAGGAAAAGATGGACCGTGCGGTTGAGCACGCCAAGGAGGAGTTCGGCGCCATCCGTACCGGTCGCGCCAACGCCGCCATGTTCTCCAAGGTCATCATCGACTACTACGGCACGCCCACGCCGCTGACGCAGATGGCGTCCATCGCGGTCCCCGAGCCGCGGATGGCCGTCATCAAGCCGTACGACAACTCGCAGATCAACGCGATGGAGAAGGCGATCCGCGACTCGGACCTCGGGGTGAACCCGAACAACGAGGGCACCCAGCTGCGCATCCTGCTCCCGCAGATGACCGAGGAACGCCGCCGCGACATGATCAAGGTGGCTCGGCACAAGGGCGAGGAGGCCAAGGTGGCGATCCGCAACGTCCGCCGCCGTGGCAAGGAGGAGCTGGACCGGATCGTCAAGGACGGCGAGGCCGGCGAGGACGACGGCCGCCGCGCCGAGAAGGAACTCGACGACCTGACCCAGCGCTACGTGGCCACCATCGACGACCTGGTGAAGCACAAGGAAACCGAGCTGCTCGAGGTGTGACGCATGCTCCGAGGCCCGTTCCCGACGTCGGGAACGGGCCTCGTGCCGTCGGTCAGCAGGGAATCCAGACGGTCCTGGTGCGCTCGGCGAACTGCTCGCCGGTGTCGGCGTCACGCAGCGAGAAGTGGGCGGTTGCCCGGCCGGGGTGCAGCGCCGGAGCGATGCGGGCGAACGCCATCGAGAGTTCGACCGTGCCGCCGTCACAGACGACCTCGCCGGCGCCGCGTCCCCCGGTGGCCCAGAGGGTCGGCAGGTCGTCCTGCACCAGCGACGCCGACATGAGGACGAAGCCGGCCGGGCAGTTGCTGGCGGTGGCGGTGACCGACGTGGCCGGGTACGTCACGCCCGGCTCGCCGGCGGGCGGCTCGAACGGGAACAGCTCGCTGGCGTGGCGGTCGATGGTGATCCGGGTCTGTGTCGTGCTGGCGGCGGCCGGTGACGCCGCCGCCAGGACCATGGCGGCCACGGTCAGCACCGCGAGACCGAACTTGTACATGTGAGTGCCCTTCCCCCGTGCGGACGCGCCGACGGGTGCCGGCGCCCCACCAGCGGACCACGCCCACGGTGGCGGCTCAGTAGTCGATCGAGCACCGGACAAGTCGGATCGACGGCTGCGGATCGTCTGCGGCCTGTCGTACCGGACGGGTGTGCGTCGCTGGCCACGGCCCGGCGGCGAGGGGTGGGGTCGGTCGGCGTGCCTCGTCCGCCGTGCCGGTCCGGTGTGTGCAGTAGGCTCGGCAGGATTCCCGGCCACCGGGTGGTGAACACCGGGGATCGACCGACCGTCGGGGCGGTCAATCGGAGGAACATCGCACGTGTAGGGGATGCTTGTGGTCTTGCGTCATGTGGTGGTTCTCGTGCCGCGTCGCGGTGCGTGATGTCCCACCCCGACCCCTACGGCAGTGAGCCTCGCGGCTGGGACCGGCCGGAGCGCCCGGTGGCGCTACCGTGGCCGGACCAGGAGCTGGAGGCCGGCCAGTGGAGCCGCCGTCCGGCCGCCGGCCCGGAGCTGTACGCCGAGCCGCACGCCCGGCCGTACGCCGACCCGCGCCCCGCTGACCCGTACGACGAGCGTGGCCGCCCGGCCCGTCCGGACGACCGCTTCGACGACCGCGACCGGCATGTTCGGTTCGACGACCGTAACCAGCCCGACCGGTACGACGACCGGGGCCGTGGCGACCGGTACCTCGATCGTCCTCCCGCCGCCGGCGAAGGGCCGCCCCGGTACGACGGCCCGGATCGTGGGCGCTTCGACGAGCCGGGCCGTGTCGACGGCCCTCCCGCCGGTGTCGACGACCCGGGGTACCCGACCGAGCTGCTCGAGCCCGTCCGGGCCGAGGTGGTGCCGGACGAGGCGCCGACGACCGGTCGGCGGCCGAAGGGGCGACGTCGGGCCAGCCTCGACCGACCGGCCACCCAGCAGGTGGGCACCGGGCGCGCCGGGCGCAATCTTCCCGCGGCGATCGGGGTGGGGCTCGGCCTCGGCGCGCTGATCGTGGTGCCGCTGGTCGTCTACCCGTTGGCGTTCCTGCCGGTGATCGCCGCAGCGGTCGCGGTCGGCATCTGGGAGATGGCCCGGGCGGTCCGACGCAGCGGCGCGCACCCGCCGCTGGTGCCGCTGATCGCCGGTGGCGTGTTGACGGTGGGGCTGGCCTGGTTCGCCGGCCCGGACGCGCTCAGCCTGGGGCTGCTGGTCACGGTGCTGGGCACCATGATCTGGCGGTTGGGTGACGGGCCGGCCGGCTTCCAGCGGGATCTCACCGCCGCCACCCTGATCGCCGTCTACGTGCCGTTCCTGGCCGGTTTCGCGGCGTTGTTGGCGGCGGCCCCCGACGACGGCCGGCTGCGCATCCTGGCCACCCTGATCGGGGTGGTCCTCTCGGACACCGGTGGGTACGCGGCCGGCGTCTCCTTCGGCAAGCACCCGATGGCCCCGTCGATCAGCCCGAAGAAGTCCTGGGAGGGCTTCGCCGGCTCGGTCACCGCGGCGGCAGTGGGCAGCGCGTTGCTGCTGTGGCTGATGTTCGAGGTGGCCCCCTGGTGGGGTGCGCTGTTCGGGGTGGCCGTGTCCTGCGCGGCGGTCCTCGGCGACCTGGCCGAGTCGATGATCAAGCGGGATCTCGGCGTGAAGGACATGAGCAACCTGCTGCCCGGCCACGGCGGTCTGATGGACCGACTGGACTCGATCCTGTTCGCGGTGCCGACGGCCTACCTGCTGTTGGCGGTCCTCGTGCCGGTGGTTGGCTGAGGTATGAATCACGGCTACCCGGTCATCCGGCTCCGGTGGTCGCGCCCCGTTCGACACCTCCGGACCGGCGCCCGCCGCCGACGGCGTGACACACTGGACCAGCCATGACGAGCCTGCCTTTGATCCCCGCCACCTCGGTCGCCCCCGCCGCGCGCCGGGCCTCCATGCCCCCTCAGCACCTCGCTGACCTGGACCTGGCCGGCCGCCAGGCGCTGGTTACCGGGTTGGGGGAGCCGGCCTTCCGCGCCAAGCAGGTCTCCAACCACTACTTCGGGCGGCTGGTCCGCGACCCGCAGGCGATGACCGATCTGCCCGCGGCGACCCGGGAGCGGCTGGCCGACCAGTTGCTGCCGCCGTTGCTCACCCCGGTGCGCGAGTTGGCCTGCGACGACGGCGCCACCCGCAAGGCGCTCTGGCGGCTGCACGACGGTGCGCTGGTGGAGAGCGTGCTGATGGGCTATCCGGACCGGGTGACCGTCTGCATCTCCAGCCAGGCGGGGTGTGGCATGGCCTGTCCGTTCTGCGCGACCGGCCAGGCGGGGCTGACCCGCAACCTGTCGACGGCGGAGATCGTCGACCAGGCGGTGTACATGGCCGGGGTGGCCGCCTCCGGTGTGGTGGCCGGCTCCCCGCCGAGGCTGTCGCGCGTCGTCTTCATGGGCATGGGCGAGCCGCTGGCCAACTACAACCGGGTGATCGCGGCGATCCGTCGGCTGGTCAGCCCGGCTCCGGAGGGGCTCGGTCTGTCCCAGCGGCACATCACCGTTTCCACGGTCGGCCTGGTTCCTGCCATCCGCCGACTGGCCAGCGAAGACCTCTCAGTGACCCTTGCGTTGTCGTTGCACGCGCCCGATGATGATCTGCGCGACGAACTCGTGCCGGTAAACCAGCGCTGGAAGGTAGCCGAGGTGCTGGACGCAGCGTGGGACTACGCCGCCCGGACGGGCCGCCGCGTGTCGATCGAGTACGCGATGATCAAGGACGTGAACGACCAGCCGTGGCGAGCCGACCTGCTCGGTCGGCTGCTGGCCGGCAAGTTGGCCCATGTGAACCTCATTCCGCTCAATCCGACGCCGGGCAGCCGCTGGGACGCGAGCCCGAAGCCGGTCGAGCGGGAGTTCGTCCGGCGGTTGCGCGAGGCCGGGGTGTCCACCACAGTTCGGGACACCCGGGGCCGCGAGATCGACGGCGCGTGTGGCCAGCTCGCCGCCGCCGAGGACAACGACACCTTCACCGACCGCGCCGGAGAGGCACCGGCGTGACCGGGCGTGGCGAACGAGACCAGGAGACATAGTGGCGAGTCAGGGTCAGCGTTTCCGGCGCAAGGCGCTCCGCCGGGGATACAAGGTCGACGAGGTGGATGCCTTCCTCGACCGGGTCGAGGCGACGCTCGACGGCCGACAGGTCGGCGCCCCGGTGGCCTCCCAGGAGGTTCACGACGTCGTCTTCCGGGTCCGCTTCAACGGCTATGACGAGTGGCAGGTCGACCTCCACCTGGACCGGGTCGAGCGGCAGCTGGCCGAGCTGGAGGAGCGCAACAGCGCCGGGCGCGGTGCCGACCCCCGGATGGGTGACCGGATGGGCCCACCGGACCGGATGGGGCCGCCGATGCGTGATGACCGGGGCATGGTTCCGCAGCCGATGCCGCCCCGGCCGATGCCCGCGCAGGCCGGCCCGCCCTACGGTCGCTACGACGAGCCGACCGGTGCCTTCGCCGGTGGGTACGACGCCCCTCGCGGCGGTGGTTACGACGCGCCGCGTGGCCCGGCCGGCCCTCCGATGGGCCCCGGTGGCCCGATGGGCCCCGGCCCGATGGGCGGCCACGGCATGCCGCAGCGCGGCCTGCCCGCCGGCCCCAGTGGGTACGGCCCGGACGACCAGCGTGGGCCTGCTGGGTACGGCCCGGACGACCAGCGTGGCGGGTACGGCCCCGACGACCAGCGCGCGCCCGGCGGTTATCCGCCGCCGCCGGAGGAGCCGCGCTTCGACGGCTTCGAGGCCGGACGGCACGGTCGCACCGACATGACCGCCGAGATCCGGATGCCGGAGCGGGACCTGCGCGACATGCGCCGTGGTCCGGCCGGTCCGCCTCCGCTGCCGCAGCAGGGCATGGGTGGCCCGCCGATGGCCGGCCCGCCAGCGGTCGCCGGCCCGCCGATGGGTGGCCCGCCCATGGGTGGCCCCCCGATGGCTGGTCCGCCCGGCAGCGACCTGTACCGGGTCGACCAGATCCGCCGTAGTTTCCAGGTGCGCCGCTTTGGCAGCGGGTACGACCCCGACCAGGTGGACCGGTTCTTCGAGACGCTGCTCGGTGGCATGCAGCGGCGCAACCCGATGCCGGTCGACCCGAAGGACCTGGACACGCTCCGGTTCGGCCTGGTGCCGGGTGGCTACTTCGAGGCCGAGGTCGACGCCGCGCTCAAGGACGTGCAGGACATCCTCTTCGGGCGCTGACCCCGACGCGTACGGACGAGGGCCCGTCCCCCGGGTGGGGGCGGGCCCTCGGCGTTCTCGGCCGGCGTCCGGCGGTGGGTCGGGTCAGGAGCGCAGACCGTTGCGCCGCAGCACGATGTCGCCGATCACGATGATCAGCAGCAGCGCGGCCAGGCCGATCAGCCAGATGTCCTCGACCCTGCCCTCGTGGTTGCCGCAGATCATCGCCAGCAGCGCCAGTGCGGACAGCACGGCGCCGATCTGCCCGGCCTTGCGGTGCCCGGGCTTGTGCTGGTCTGGCGACGTTACCGGCTCGCTTCCTGCCACTGTCGGTCCTTCCCTCGCGATCGGATCTTTCGTTAGTCTGGCACGCCTTGCGTCAGGCCCGGCGCAGGGTCCGGCCAGTTGAGGGAACGGCATGACTCGCGGGGAGAGCCGGGAGCTGTCGAAGGCCGCCTACGGGGCGTGGGAGGCGAGGGGGCGGGCGGCCTGTTGCGGGCGGGCCGAACGGCACTACCGGCGTCGCGGGGCGGTGGTCAGACTCGCTCCGGTAGCGTTTGGCGTACACCTGATTGTCTGTTTGAGGGGGACTGTGCGGTGCGAGTGACCGGAACCGGGCACGCCAGCATGCGGATCGACACGGCTGCGGGCAGCATCCTGTGCGACCCGTGGGTCAACCCGGCCTACTTCGCCTCGTGGTTCCCTTTCCCGGACAACTCGCTGTTGGACTGGGAGAGCCTGGGTCAGGTCGACTACCTGTACGTCTCCCACCTGCACCGGGACCACTTCGACGCGAAGCACCTGCGGGACTTCGTCTCCAAGGACGCCACCGTCCTGCTCCCCGAGTTCCCCACCTCGGAGATGGAGGACGAGTTCCGGGCGCTGGGCTTCACCAAGTTCCTGAAGGCGCCCAACGAGCAGGTGGTGGAGCTGCCCGGCGGCCTGAAGATCATGATTCAGGCGTTGACCAGCCCGACCGACGGGCCGATCGGCGACTCGTCGCTCTGGGTGGAGTACGACGGGGTGCGGCTGCTCAACCAGAACGACGCCCGCCCCACCGACCTGAGCGTCTTCGCCGAGTTGGGGCACGTGCACGCACACCTGCTCCAGTTCTCCGGCGCGATCTGGTACCCGATGGTCTACGAGCTGCCGCAGGCGGCGAAGACCGCGTTCGGCAAGCAGAAGCGGGACCGGCAGTTCGACCGGACCTGGCGCTACATCGACGACCTGAAGGCGTCGCACGTCTTCCCGATCGCCGGCCCGCCGTGCTTCCTCGACGACGCGCTGTGGCAGTTCAACGACATCCACGGCGACGAGGGCAACATCTTCCCCGACCAGTCCGTCTTCCTGTCGGAGTACGCCAAGGTCGGCGGCACCAACGGGATCGTGCTGCTGCCGGGCAGCGTCGCCGAGGTCACCACCGAGGGCGCGAGCACCACCCACCCGGTGCCGGTGGAGGAGTTCTTCGCGAACAAGGTCGCCCACCTGGAGGAGATGCGGGAGCGCAAGCGCCCGATCATCGAGGCGGAGAAGGCGTCCTGGCGGCACCCCGAGGTGGACGTGCTCGGGGAGATGAAGCGTCGGATCGAGCCGCTGCTCGACGAGTCGATCTACCTGGCCAAGGGGGTCGGCGGCCCGGTCCGCTTCGATCTGGTGGGGTACGACGGCGAGAGCGTCGAGTCGATCGTGGTGGACTTCCCGGGCAAGGAGGTCCGGCCGTACGCGGAGGAGAAGGTCCGCTACCGGTTCCGTACCGACCGGTCGCTGATCGAGCACCTGCTCTTCATCGACGAGGTGGACTGGGTCAACTCGCTCTTCCTGTCCTGCCGGTTCTCGGCGGCCCGGATCGGCCAGTACAACGAGTTCGTCTACGCGTTCTTCAAGTGCCTCTCCGAGGAGCGGCTGCAGTACGCCGAGGGCTGGTACGACGAGCACGAGCGCACCACCGACGCCGAGGACATCACGTTGGGCGACTGGGTGGTGCAGCGCCGCTGCCCGCACCTGAAGGCGGACCTGACCCGCTTCGGCATCGTCGAGGGTGACCAGCTCACCTGCCAGCTGCACGGCTGGCGCTTCGACCTGCCCAGCGGCCGCTGCCTGACGAGCGTCGGCCACAAGGTGCGCGCCCACCGCGTAGACGCCGAAACCCCCGCCCCCGCCGGCGAAGCAGCGATCTAACCCGGCCCCGCCCCCGGCCCCGGCCCCGGCCTGGTTGATCATGAAGTTGTTGCCCGCCATGACGGCGTGTCGTGGCAACAACTTCATGATCAACGGCACGAGGGGCCTGGGAGGAGCTAGGTCGACAGGTCTTTGAGGATTCGGCGGGCGGCGTTGTGGCCGGCTGCGCCGATGACGCTGCCGGCCGGGTGGCAGCCGGCGCTGCCGGCGTACACGCCGTCGATGCCGGTGGCGTAGGGCATCCGGTCGGTGAACGAGACCGTGTTGTCGACGTGGTGGATGTGCCCGCCGGTGATGCCGAAGTGCGCCTCGATGCCGGGTGGCGGCAACGGCACCGCGTCGGCGATCAGGTCGGCGGTGCCGGGGGCGTACCGCTCGACGATCCCGATCAGCCGGTCGACGTAACCGGGCAGCGCCGCGTCCCAGGTGGTGCCGGCCAGCTCGTACGGGACCGACTGGACGAAGAGCGCCGACGAGTGGTGCCCGGCCGCGTCGGAGAGCGACGGGTCGACGGTGGTGTGCAGGTACCACTCGATGGTGGGCTCCGCCGGCAGCCGCCCGGCCTGCACGTCCGCCCACATCGCGCGCAGCGCGGTCATCGGCGACGCCTCCGCCCCGCCGACCAGTGACGCCGAACCGGGCAGCAGGTGGATGGTCGAGCCGAACGGGCTCGGCGTACCGTCCGGCAGGCAGGAGAACCGGGGCAGCCCGGTGAGCGCCAGGTTGAGCTTGAGCGTGGTGCCGGGCCGGCGGACCGCCGCCATCCGTTCGCCGAGCCGCGCCGGGAGCGCGCCGTCGGGCAACAGGTCCATCAGCCGGTACGGGTCACACGCGCCGAGGACCACCCGGGCGGCGACCTCCCGACCGTCGGCCAGCACCACTCCGCTCGCCGCGCCGCCGTCCAGGGTGACCGCGCGTACCGGCGTACCGGTCAGGATCGTCGCCCCGGCGGCGCGCGCGGCCTCGGCGAACGTCCGCGAGACGGTGCCCATCCCACCTTCGGCGATCATCCAGGTGCCGCCGGATCCGGGCAGCCGGCACATGTTGTGCACGAGGAAGTTGTGGCCGGTGCCCGGGTCGTCCGGGCCGGCGTTGAGCCCGGACAGGCCGTCGGTGACCGCGTACATGCTGACCAGTAGTTCCGAGCGGAACTCGAACCGGGCCAGGTAGTCGGCGACCGAGCCCCGCACAAGGTCGACGAAGACCGCACGCAGCGCCGGGCGGACGTACCGCTCGGCGGTCTCCTCGACGCTCAGCGGCTCGGCCAGCCAGGCCGGCGCGAGGTCCTCCCGCAGCGCGGCCAGCTCGGCCTGCATGGCGTCGTCGGCGGCCACGTCGGCGGGGGAGAAGAACTCGGCGAGCTGTGCCCGGGTGGCGGCGGTGTCAGTGCCGAAGAGCAGGTACGGCGAGCCGAGGCCGCCCGGGGTGGGGAGGAAGTAGTGCGGGTCGCGACGCAGCACCGGAATCCGCACGTCGAGCGTGGCGAGCAGCTCCGGGGGCATCAGCCCGAGCAGGTACGAGCCGGTGGAGTGGCGCAGCCCCGGCACCTTCGGGAACGGATTCTCGGTGCGGGTCGCGCCGCCGATCACGTCGGCGGCCTCCAACACGAGGACGTCCAGGCCGGCACGGGCCAGCAGGACCGCGGAGACCAGACCGTTGTGCCCGGAACCGACGATCACGACGTCGGCCCCAGCCGGAATCTCACTGCTCATGCCACCGCACCCTAGTCCGCAAACGCCCGGGACGGTCAGCCCAGCGCCTGCCCACCCGTCACCCCTCGTTCATCGGGCAGTGGCTGCGATCGATGCCGGCAGGGTCCTACCGTCGGTTGGACATCGACCACTTCGGGAGGTTCACCGATGGACCGTCGTACCGTCCTGCGTTCCGCCGTCGCCGGCGCGGCCGCCTTCTCCGGCAGCCTCTGGGCCGGCGCCGCGCTGGCCGCCCCCGCTCAGCCCGGCCCCGGCCCGTACGGGGACCTGTTGGCCGCCGATGCCAACGGCATCCAACTGCCGGCCGGGTTCACCAGCCGGGTGATCGCCCGTTCCGGGCAGCGGGTCGCCGGGACGTCGTACCTCTGGCACTGGGCGCCCGACGGCGGGGCCTGCTTCCCGGCCGGCGACGGTTGGATCTACGTGTCGAACTCGGAGATCCCGTTGGTCGGCGGCGCTTCGGCGGTGCGCTTCGCGGCCGACGGGTCGGTCGTATCGGCGTACCGGATTCTCGGCGGTACGAACGTCAACTGCGCCGGTGGCGCGACCCCCTGGGGCACGTGGCTGTCCTGCGAGGAGGTGCCCCTCGGCCGGGTGTTCGAGACGTGGCCGGACGGCAGTCGGTCGGGCGAGGAGCGGACCCGGATGGGTCGGTTCACCCACGAGGCCGCAGCCTGCGACCCGGACCGCAGAGTGGTCTACCTGACCGAGGACGAAGGCGACGGCTGCTTCTACCGCTTCGTTCCGGACACCTGGGGCGATCTGCGTACCGGTCGCGTGCAGGTGCTCTGCGCGCCGGCCGACCAAGTCGCCGGGCCGGTCACCTGGCGGGACGTGCCGGACCGGGACGGTTTCCCGATCCCCACCCGGCTCCAAGTAGGCGCGGCGAAGCACTTCGACGGTGGGGAGGGCTGCTGGTACGACCGGGGCACCTGCTGGTTCACCACGAAGGGCGACAACCGGGTCTGGGCGTACGACGCGGTCAACCAGCGTCTCGACCTGGCGTACGACGACTCGTTGGTGCCGGCCGGCGGGGCACCGCTGAGCGGCGTGGACAACATCACGGGTACCGCCGCCGGTGACCTCTACGTCGCCGAGGACGGCGGCAACATGGAAATCAATGTCATCACTCCGGCCGGAGTGGTGGCGCCCGTCGTGCGGATCCTTGGGCAGTCGTCATCGGAGATCACCGGCCCGGCCTTTTCCCCGGACGGCTCCCGCCTGTACTTCTCGTCCCAGCGGGGCACCAGCGGTGCTTCGACAGGCGCCAACGGCATCACTTACGAGATCCACGGCCCCTTCCGCCGCTGACCCCACCCGCCGTCGATGACCGCCCCCTGTCGATCAAGAGGTTTGCGTGAGCGAACGGTGTGAAACTGACGCAAACCTCTTGATCACGGGGGTGGGGGGTGGGGTAGGTGGAGGGTGAAGGTGGAGCCCTGGGTGGGGGTGCTGGTGGCGGTGACGGTGCCGCCGTGGGCCTCGGTGAGCTGGCGGACGATGGCCAGGCCCAGGCCGCTGCCGCCGGTCTGGCGGCTGCGGGACTTGTCCGCCCGCCAGAAGCGGTCGAAGACCCGGGGCAGGTCCTCGGCGCTG
Source organism: Micromonospora sp. DH14 (assembly GCF_029809455.1). Taxonomy (NCBI): domain Bacteria; kingdom Bacillati; phylum Actinomycetota; class Actinomycetes; order Micromonosporales; family Micromonosporaceae; genus Micromonospora; species Micromonospora sp. DH14. The sequence goes on from NZ_JARVKT010000008.1 coordinate 107,376, forward strand.
ATCCCGCTGCCGGTGTCGGCCACCGACACGATGACCTCGGCACCGGTCGCGCTGGCGCTGATCGTCACGCGCCCGCCCGACGGGGTGTGCCGCACCGCGTTGGCCACCAGGTTGCCGACGGCCTGGCGCAGCCGTACCGGGTCGGCGTCCACCTGCGGGTCGGCCTCGGTGCGTACCCCGATGGTGACGCCGACCCGGTCGGCCTGGGCCCGGTGCGCCTCCGCGACCTGGGCGAGCAGGTCGGTGAGGTAGACCCGTTCGCGGTGCAGCCGCAGCGCGCCCGCGTCGGCCTCGGCCAGGTCCTGCAGATCGCTGATCACGTGCTGGAGCAGCGTCGCCTCCTCCAGCAGCGAGGAGAGCAGCCTGCGGTCGGGGGCCGCGACGCCGTCCTCGACCGCTTCGAGCCAGCCCCGGATGTTGCTCACCGGCGTCCGCATCTCGTGCGCGATGTCGCTGACCATGGCCCGGCGCAGCTGCTCCAACCGCTCCCGCCGCTCAGCCATGTCGTTGAAGACCTCGGCCAGCCGGGCGATCTCGTCGCGGCCGGTGACGCGGACCCGGGCGGAACCGTCGCCGTCGCGCATCCGCTGGGCCGCCCCGGTCAGGGCGTGCAGCGGGCGGGTCAGCCGGATGCCGGCGAGAACGGTGACGCCGACGGTCACCAGCAGGACGAGACCGGCGACCGCGATGATGCGGGTCTGGTTCGCGGGGGAGGGGTCGAAGGTGCTCGACGGGCGACCACCCGGGTCGGTGACGAAGAGGGTCGCGGCCGGGGCGACGTACGGGAGGAGTTGTTCGCGTCGGCTGGTGCCGACGCAGGCGCTGATCGCCCGGTTGTGCTCCTGGTCGACGCCGGCCGCGCTCCGGGAGTCCGGTGCGCTGGCCGCCGGCTGCCTCGTCCAGGTCCAGTCCAGATCCACCTGCACCGCGGGCAGGCGTCGGCGGGCCAGGCAGGTGTTCACCAGGGCGTTGAGCTGGGCGAGCGCCTTGCCCTCGGTGGCCGTACGGGCCGCGAGATCAGCTCTCGACTGACCGCAGGTGGCGTCGTCGCTGAGGTCGGTGCCGGGGGTCTCGATCCGTGGGCGACCGGTGGGCCCGTCCACGACGGTGGCGTCGATCCTGGCCCGCAGCCGCAGACACCGGACGGCCTCGGCCGCCTTGTCGCGCAGCGCGGTGCGCTCCTCGGCCGGCAGCAGGTACGGCCCGGCGGTGCGCGGGTCGATGCGGTTGGTGCCACCGTCAGCGGTGTTCGGGACGGCGGCACCTTGCATCACCGCGGTGTCGACGGCGAGCGCGTCGACGGTCGCGGCCGACGTTGTCGGCAGCGGGCCCGCGCCGGGTGCCGAGTCCGCGATCGGCGCACCGCTGTCGGTGGTCAGGGCGATCCGCCGGCCCACGTCCCGTGCGAGCGTCCGCACCGCGGCGTCGACTCCGTCCCAGGTCGGGTGGGTCGCCGCGTACGCGAGCAGAGTGTCGTAGATGCGCGCGTCGTCGGCGAGCGCCTGCCCCTGCTCCTGCCGGATCGCCCCGGTGGTGGTGCGGACGGCCAGCCACGCGGTCGAGGTGATCGAGCCGACGGCGATGAGCACGGCCAGCGCCAGCAGCCGGAGCAGCAGGCTGCGGCGCAGCGGAACCTCATCCGACACGGGGTGACTCTTCGACCAGCTTGTAGCCGACGCCGTACACGGTGACCAGCCGGGCCGGCTTGCGCGGGTTCGGCTCGATCTTGCGGCGCAGGTTCATGACGTGCACGTCGACGGTCCGGTTGGTGATGTACCTGTCGAACCCGTGCAGGTAGCCCAGCAGTTGGTCGCGGGTGAACGCCCGGGCGGGCTGGGCGGCCATCGCCTGAAGCAGTTGGAACTCGCCGGGTGTGCAGTCGACGAGGCGGCCGTCGCTGCGTACCTCGTGGCGGACCGGGTCGACGTGCACGGCGCCGACGCGCAGCACCGGGTCGGTCTGCTGCACCGTCCGCTGGCCCCGGCGCAGCAGGCTGCGGGCCCGGGCCACCAGCTCACGGGGGCTGTACGGCTTCGTCATGTAGTCGTCGGCGCCCAGGTCGAGGCCGAGCAGCAGGTCGTCCTCGGTCGACCGGGCGGTCAGCATCAGCACCGGCAGGTCGGACTCCCGACGCAGGATGCGACAGACGTCCAGGCCGTCGACCTTCGGCATCATCACGTCGAGGACGAGCAGCGCCGGTGGCCGCTGCCGGATGTGCTCCAGGGCGGCCCGACCGTCGGCCACCACGACCACCTCGTGTCCCTCGCGTTCCAGGTACCGGCGGGCCAGCTCCGCCTGCTTCCGGTCGTCCTCGGCTACCAGCACATACGCGCACACGGCAGCGACTGTACGTGCCCCCGGTGGGCCCCGACGACGCCGTTGAGCTGGCACTACCGGATGACGATCGGTTCCTGACAGGTCTCTGACAGCTGGCCGTGAAGCTGCCTGCCATGACCAACTCAACCCATCGGGTCGCGGCCGGACTCGCCGCTGTCACAGTGTTCGCCGCCGCCCTCACCGGCTGCGGCGGTGGCGCCGACAAGGACACCGCCAGCGGTACGGGCGACGTCGCGTCACTGACCACCCCGTCCGCCACGGCGAGCGCCACCGGCACCGCGGTCAGCGGCCGCCCACAGCTGCGCCTCGACACCACCGACGAGGAGGAGACCCAGCTCTGGGAGACGTACCGCATCTGCCTGCATGAGCACGGGGTCAAGAAGAACGACGGCCGGCAGCCCGGCGCGACGGGGACCGGGACCGGCCTCTCCCTCGACCAGAGCGGGGAGCCGAAGGCGGCGTACGTGGTGTGTGCCGACAAGATGCCGTTGCAGCCGCCGGAGCTGGATCGGGACAGGAACCCGAACTACGTGAGCCAGTGGAACGACTACGTGCAGTGCCTGCGGGGGCACGGGCTGAAGATCCACTCGTTGCCGGACGGCTCCGGTTGGACCTACGACGACGGGGTGGCCGACCCGACCAACGGACTCGAGGGTCCCGCCATGGCCAAGCTGGAGCGGGACTGCACGATGGAGATCTTCGGTGCCAAGCGGTAACCCGACCGAGGGGCGGGGGCGGCGGACGACCCGGCGGACCGCGATCGTGGCCGCCACTGTCACAGTGGTGGTCGCCGTCGGCGCCGGCGTCGGGGTGCTGGCAGTGCGGCGTGACGCCGATCGTGACGGCGCGAGCGTCCCACCGCAGACCACGACAACGACTGTGGCCCGGGCCGACCTGTCGGACACCCGCTCACTCAACGGCACGCTCGGCTTCGGCCCGGAGCGGGTGGTGAAGGGCGCGGGGGAGGGCGTCGTCACCCGGCTGCCGAAGGTGGGCGACACGGTGGCCCGGGGCAAGCCGCTCTACTGGGTCGACGACCGACCGGTGCCGGTGCTGTTCGGCGGCACTCCGTTCTTCCGTACGCTCGACAAGCCGGGCCTGGTGGGCAGTGACGTGCGGCTGGTGTCGGACAACCTGACGGCGCTGGGCTTCCGCACCGGGCCGCGGCCGTCCCGGGGCACTGACGGCACGAAGATCGGCCCGGGTCAGGCGTTGCTCACCGAGACCCTGGTCGCCTCGATCAAGAAGTGGCAGCAGTCCGTCGGCCTGGAACCGACCGGCACGATCGGGGTCGGGGAGGTCGCCGTGCTGACCGGGCCGGTCCGGGTGAGCGCGGTGAAGGCGCTGCCCGGTGATGCGGTCGCCGGTGAGCTGCTGGCCGTCACCGAGAAGGTCAAGCTGGTCACCGTGCCGGTCGCCGCCACCGAGGTCGGCGCCATCACTGTCGGTGCCGCGGTGGTCGTCGCCCTACCGGACAGCTCCGAGATCCCCGGCAAGGTCGCGTCGATCTCCCAGACGGTCAGCGGCGGCGGACCGGACGGGGGCGGTGGCCAGGGCAGCCCTCCGACGGTGGCGGTCCTCGTCGCGCCGACCCGGGCCGCGGACGTCGCCAAGCTGGACGCCGCCGCGGTACAGGTCCGGTTCACCACCGCCGTGCACAGGAACGTGCTCGCGGTGCCGGTCGGCGCTCTGGTGGCGCTCCGCGAGGGCGGACACGCGCTCCAACTGCCCGACGGCGGCCTGTTGGCGGTCGAGACCGGGATGTTCGCCCGGGGCCTCGTCGAGGTCAGCGGCGCCGGGGTGACCGAGGGCCTCGACGTGGTGACCGCATCGTGAACGGCGTGACCACCCGGTCCGACGACGCCCCGACCGAGGTGATTCCGGCGTACGCGCAGACGGTGCTCAGCGTCGAGGGGGTGAGCCGGACGTACCCGGGCGGGGTGACCGCGCTGGACGACGTCTCGCTGACCGTCCGCGCGGGCGAGATGCTCGCCATCGTCGGGCCGTCCGGGTCCGGCAAGTCCACGCTGCTGAACATCATGGGCACCCTCGACCTGCCGACCAGCGGCCGGGTACGCGTCGCCGGGCAGGACGTCACCGGGCTGTCCGACCGCAGCCTGTCCGCTCTGCGGGGCCGCTGGCTCGGCTTCGTCTTCCAGCAGTTCCACCTCACCGACGGGCTCGACGCCGCCGAGAACGTCGCCACCGGCCTGCTCTACGCCGGGGTGCCCCGCCGTCGTCGTCGCCGTACCGCTATCGAGGCGTTGGCCCGGGTCGGTCTCGCGCACCGGGTCGACCACCTGCCGCGGCAGCTCTCCGGCGGGGAACGGCAGCGGGTGGCGATCGCGCGGGCGCTCGTCAACGAGCCGGCGCTGGTGCTGGCCGACGAGCCGACCGGAGCCCTGGACACCAGCAACGGGGCAGCGGTCCTGGCCCTGTTGATGAGCCTGAACGCGGAGGGCACCACCATCGCCGTGATCACCCACGACCGCGATCTCGCCGCCCGTACGCCTCGACAGGTGGAGATCCGCGACGGCCGGATCGTCGCGGACACCGGGAGCACCCGATGAGCGCGGCCCCCGGGGGCATCCGGTCGACCCGGCTCGCCCCGACCGACGTACTCCGGCTCGGTCTGCTCGGGCTGACCACCCGCCGGATGCGGGCGGTCCTCTCCGCCCTGGGCATCTCCATCGGGATCGCCACGTTGGTGGTGGTGGTGGGGATCCCCGCGTCCAGTCAACGCGACCTGATGGACCAGCTCGACGCGCTCGGCACCAACATGTTGCGGGCCGAGCCGGTACCGGATCAGGAGCCGCCCGTCCTGCTCCCCGAGGACGCCGCCGCCATGGTGTCGCGGATCGGGCCGGTCGAGGCGGCCAGCGCGGTCGCGAACACCCACACCACAGTGCGGCGCAACGACCTGATGGACCGGTACGACACGTCCGGGCTCAGCGTCCTCGCGTCCCGGCCGGGCCTGTTGGGGACGGTCAACGGGCGCATCCACAGCGGTCGGGCCCTGGACGCCGGGACGGCCGCACTCCCGACCGCCGTCCTCGGCCACGTCGCGGCGGGTCGGCTCGGCTTCGCCACGGTGGACCCCCGGCAACCACCCCAGGTGCGCATCGGCGAACGGTGGTTCACCGTGATCGGCATCCTGGACCCGTTGCCGCTCTCCCCGGATCTCGACCGGTCGGTGCTGGTCGGCTGGGACGCCGCCAAGGCCATGCTCGGCTTCGACGGTCATCCCACTGTCGTCTACCTGCGGGCCAGGGAGGACGCGCTGCAGGACGTCCGCGCCGTGCTGCCGGCCACCCTCAACCCGCAGTTGCCCGGGCTGGTCCAGGTCAGCCGCCCTTCCGACGCGCTCGCCGCGAAACGCGCCACGGAGCACAGCTTCTCCGCGGTCTTCCTCGGATTGGCGGCGGTCGCCCTGCTGGTCGGCGGGATCGGGGTGGCCAACACGATGGTCATCTCGGTGTTGGAGCGCCGTCGGGAGATCGGCCTGCGTCGGGCGCTCGGCGCGAACCGGGGCCAGATCCGGGTGCAGTTCCTCACCGAGTCGGTGCTGCTCAGCGTGCTCGGAGGCGCGGTCGGGGCGATCCTCGGGGTGCTCGCGACGGTGGGTTACGCCAGCTACCAGGGCTGGCCGCCCATCATCCCGCCGACGGCGGTGGTCGGCGGAATCGCCGGCGCCCTCCTGGTCGGTGTGGTCGCGGGCGTCTACCCCTCGGTCCGAGCCGCCCGCCTGACCCCCACCGAAGCCCTCTCCACCCCGTAACCCACTCCCTGCGGTGATCATGAAGTTGTTGCCACCCGCCACGGCGTGTCGTGGCAACAACTTCATGATCAAAGGGGGTCAGCGGGTGGGTTTGGTGCGCCAGTGGGAGAGGGCCAGGGTGGCGGAGTAGCCGGACAGGACGATCACGTGGAACAGGTAGAGCCAGAGGAGTACTGCCACCCCCGCGCCGATCTCGTCGAAGCCGCCGAACGGCACCCCCAGGTCCAGCGGGAGCGAGGCGAAGAGGACGAAGCCGTGCATGAAGCCGGAGAGGTTCGCCGCCGTGAACGACCCGATCCCGAGGGTGGAGAGCCAGTCGGGTGAGGCCGGCCCGACGACCCGGAACACCCACACCAGCACCGGTGTGAGCACCAGCCAGACTCCCAGGAACGACAGCACCACGCCGAGCGCGCCGAGCCAACCGCCCTGGCGTACGAGGCGGGTGGTGAGCGGGAGCGCCAGCAGGATCGACAGCAGCAGCGCGGGGGCCGGCGCGAGCAGTGGCAGCAGCAGGAGGCGGCCCCGCCAACCGACCAGGTGCTCGTCGGAGCGGGGCGCGGCCACCGAGACGAACGCCCGGCGCAGGCCCTCGCCGTACAGGGAGGCGGGCAACAGGGAGGCCAGCGCGAGCAGCGGGGTCAACTCCACCCCGGCGTTGACGAGCGCGTCCACCGCCCGGGGCGCGCCGATCGCGGTGGGCAGGGCCTCCACGGCGTACGAGGTGAGCCGGCGTACCCGGTCGGCCCCGGCCACCAGCGAGGTGAGCCAGATCGCCAGCAGGGCGACCGGCACCACGGCGATCGCCCCGTAGAAGGTGATCGCGGCGGCGTGCAGCGACAGGTCCCGTCCGCGCACCGGACGGAACGCGGCACTGGTGATCCGTTTCGTGCGCTGCCATCCGTTGCCCATCGGGTCCTCCTTCCCCGTCGTCGGGGGCGTCACTCCTTAAGATCGCCGGTCATGACTGTTCTCACCACCGAACGCCTGATCCTGCGTGACTGGACCGACGATCCGGCCGATCTGGCCCGGATCTACGACATCTACTCCCGCCCGGAGATCACCCGCTGGTTGGCGGTGTCACCGGGCCTGCCGATGACCGACCCGGCCCAGGCCGTCGAGCGGCTGCGCATCTGGCAGGACCGGCACGCGGCCGACGGAGGTCGGTACGGCACCTGGGCGGTCGAGGTACGTGGGACCGGCACGGTGGTGGGCACGGCGCTGCTCAAGCCGATACCGGGGCGGGACGAGGCGGTGCTGACCGACGACATCGAGACGGGCTGGCACCTGCACCCGGACTCGTGGGGTCACGGGTACGCCACCGAGGCCGCTCGTGCGCTCCTGGCCCGGGAGTTCGCCGCCGGCACCCGGGAGATCCACGCGCTCGTGTCGCCGGGCAACGAGCCGTCGATGGCGGTCGCTCGGCGGCTGGGCATGGCGCACGTCGGTCAGCGCACCGACTGGTACGGCGGAGAGCTGTTGGAGACGTTCGTCCTGACGGCACCAGATGACTGATCGTTCCCGTACGACCTGACGCAAGATCCGTGCAGCTTCGGGGAAGGTATGGCCTCCAGTCGTCGGGAGGTCGCACCTTCCCCGAAATCGTGGGCAGACCGGCAGTGACGGCGGCCGTCAGGCCAGGCAAGTCCGTCAATAATCACGGGCGTCGAAGTGTTGACGCTCCCGTAGCGCGTCAGTAATCTTTGGGCCAAAGTAGCGCAAGATTTCGACAAAGACGTGCACGGTTCTGCGCACAGCCTCGGAAGATTCAACGGGCCTCCTCGGGGGCCCGTTGATGGTCGTACCCGTCTGGTGTTTCCAGCACGAGCGGCGCCCCCGCGCCGCCCGTGCCATCCCGTCTCTCTCGACACCGGCCCACCCGCGTCGGCCGGCGCTGCACCGCCGCACCCCCACCCCGTGGTCACGCCACCGCGGCAACCGTCCCCCCGACGACAGGACAGTCATGAGACGAACGAATCTGTTCAGGATGGTGGCGGCCACGGCCGCCGCCGCGCTGATCGCCACGGCCGGGGCGACCGCCGTCGCGACCCCGGCCGCCGCCCGCCCCGCCGACACCGCGGCCGCAGCGGCCAGCGGCTTCGCCCCGGCGGCCACCAACCTCGCGCAGGGCCGTCCCACCCAGGAGAGCGGCCACGCCGACGTCTACGACTCGTCGAAGGTCGTCGACGGCAACGCGGGCAGCTACTGGGAGAGCGTCAACAACGCGTTCCCGCAGTGGGTGCAGGTCGATCTCGGCTCGTCGCAGAGCGTCAACCAGGTGGTGCTGAAACTGCCGACCTCCGGTTGGGGGACCCGGACACAGACGCTGAGCGTGCGAGGCAGCGCCGACGGCTCGTCCTTCACCGACCTGGTGGGGTCGCAGACGTACACCTTCAACCCGGCGAGCGGCAGCACCGTCACCATCAACGTCAGCCCGGTCTCCACCCGCTACGTCCGGATCGTCATCACCGCCAACAGCGGCTGGCCCGCCGGGCAGCTCTCCGAGCTGGAGGTGTACGGCAGCGGCGGCACCACCCCGGACACCACAGCGCCGAGCGTTCCGGGGACGTTGTCGCAGAGCACGTCGGGCAGCACGATCACGCTGAACTGGGGTGCCTCCACCGACTCCGGTGGCAGCGGGCTCGCCGGCTACAACGTCTACCGGGGCGGCAGCCTGATCGCGACGCTGGGCACCGTCCTGACCTATCAGGACACGCAACCGGCCACCGCGACCGTGTCCTACTACGTGCGGGCGCGCGACGGCGCCGGCAACCTGTCCGACAACAGCAACACCGTCACCCGGACCGGCAGCAATCCGCCCGCCTGCACCAACGTGGCGCAGGGCAAGAGCATGACGGCGAGCGGCTCCACCTTCACCTTCACCCCGGACAAGGCGAACGACGGGCAGCTCAGCACCTACTGGGAGGGTGCGGCGAGTTACCCGCAGAACCTGACAGTGGCGCTGGGCGCGAACCACGCCATCTCCGGTGTCACCGTGAAGCTCAACCCCGACCCGGCCTGGGGCACCCGTACCCAGACCATCCAGGTCCTCGGTCGCGACCAGGCGGCGTCGTCGTACACCAGCCTGGTGTCGGCGGCGGCCTACCAGTTCGTCCAGGGCACCAACGTGGTGACCATCCCGGTCACCGCCACCACCGCCGACGTGCAGTTGCGGTTCACCGGCAACACCGGTGCCCCGTCCGGCCAGGTCGCCGAACTTGAGGTGTGCGGCACCCCGGCGCCCAACCCGGACCTGGTGGTCAGCTCGGTGACCTGGTCGCCGGCGTCGCCCAGCGAGGTCTCGCCGGTCACGCTCTCGGCCGTGGTGCAGAACATCGGGTCTGCGTCCGCCGGCGCGACCAGTGTGAACTTCAGCCTGGCCGGCGCCGTCGTCGGCAGCGCCTCGGTGGGCACCCTCGCCGCGGGCGCCTCGACCACCGTGACGTTCAACGCCGGTACCCGGCCGATGGGCAGCTACGCCGTCTCGGCGGTGGTCGACCCGGCGAACACGATCGTCGAGCAGAACAACGGCAACAACAGCCTCACCGCCGCGTCGCCGCTGGTCGTGGCGCAGGCCCCGGGCCCCGACCTCCAGGTGCTCAGCATCGCCTCCAACCCGCCGAACCCGGCCGTCGGGGCGTCCGTCAGCTTCACCGTGGCGGTCCGCAACCGGGGCACCACAGCGACCGGCGCGACCACCGTCACCCGGCTGGTGGTGGGCGGCACCACGCTCAACACCACCACCGCCTCGATCGCCGCCGGCGCGACGGCCACCGTGGCCGTCACCGGCAGCTGGACCGCCACCAGCGGCGGCGCCACCATCACCGCCACCGCCGACGCCACGAACGTGGTCACCGAGACCAACGAGACGAACAACTCGTTCAGCCAGTCGATAGTGGTCGGGCGCGGGGCCGCCGTCCCGTACGTCTCGTACGAGGCGGAGGCCGGTCGTTACCAGGGCGCGCTGCTGGAGGCCGACCCGCTGCGGACGTTCGGGCACACCAACTTCGCCAGCGAGTCCTCGGGCCGCAAGTCGGTGCGGCTCACCGGCACCGGCCAGTTCGTCGAGTTCACCTCGGCGAACCAGGCCAACTCCATCGTGGTGCGCAACTCCATCCCGGACGCCCCCGGTGGCGGCGGTATCGAGGCGACCATCAGCCTCTACGTCAACGACGTCTTCTCCCGGAAGCTGACCCTGTCGTCGAAGCACAGCTGGCTCTACGGCAACACCGACGGGCCGGAGGCGCTCACCAACACCCCGCAGGCCGACGCCCGACGGCTCTTCGACGAGTCGAGCGCGCTGCTGGCGCAGTCGTACCCGGCCGGCACCCGGTTCAAGTTGCAGCGCGACTCGGGTGACACCGCCGCCTTCTACGTCATCGACATGATCGACCTGGAGCAGGTGGCACCGGCGGCGAGCCAGCCGGCCGGCTGCACCTCGATCACGCAGTACGGCGCGGTCCCGAACGACGGGCTCGACGACACCGCCGCCATCCAGCGGGCGGTGACCGACGACCAGAACGGCGTCATCAGCTGCGTCTGGATCCCCGCCGGGCAGTGGCGGCAGGAGCAGAAGATCCTGACCGACGACCCACTGAACCGGGGTACGCACAACCAGGTCGGCATCAGCAACGTCACCATCCGGGGCGCCGGCATGTGGCACTCGCAGCTCTACACGCTCACCGAGCCGCAGAACGCCGGTGGCATCAACCACCCGCACGAGGGCAACTTCGGCTTCGACATCGACAAGAACACCCAGATCTCCGACATCGCCATCTTCGGCTCCGGCCGGATCCGCGGCGGCGACGGCAACGCCGAGGGCGGCGTGGGTCTGAACGGTCGCTTCGGCACCGGCACGAAGATCAGCAACGTCTGGATCGAGCACGCCAACGTGGGTGTCTGGGTCGGCCGCGACTACGACAACATCCCCGACCTGTGGGGGCCGGCCGACGGGCTGGAGTTCACCGGCATGCGGATCCGCAACACGTACGCCGACGGCATCAACTTCAGCAACGGCACGCGCAACTCGCGGGTGTTCAACTCGTCGTTCCGCACCACCGGCGACGACGCCCTGGCCGTCTGGGCCAACCCGTACGTCAAGGACCGCAACGTCGACATCGCCCACGACAACCACTTCGTCAACAACACCATCCAGTTGCCCTGGCGGGCCAACGGCATCGCCATCTACGGCGGCTACGACAACTCGATCGAGAACAACCTGATCTACGACACCGCCAACTACCCGGGCATCATGCTGGCGACCGACCACGACCCGCTGCCGTTCTCCGGGACGACGTTGATCGCCAACAACGGGCTCTACCGCACCGGCGGGGCCTTCTGGAACGAGGACCAGGAGTTCGGTGCGATCACCCTGTTCCCCGCCACCCGGGACATCGTCGGGGTCACCATCCGCGACACCGACATCATCGATTCGACGTACGACGGCATCCAGTTCAAGAACGGCGGCGGCAACATGCCGAACGTCGCCATCACCAACGTGCGGATCGACAAGTCGAACAACGGTGCCGGCATCCTCGCGATGGGCGGCGCGCGCGGAAACGCCAACCTCACCAACGTGACGATCACCAACTCGGCCGACGGCAACATCGTCATCCAGCCGGGCTCCCAGTTCGTCATCAACGGCGGCTAGTCCGCCGGCTTGATCAACACGGTTTCAGTGAAGTCGGGGTGTCCTGCTGCTGCGGACACCCCGACTTCCGTAAAGCCGAGTCGATCATTGCAAGGCGTCGCAGCGCAGGGTCCGTCGTGGGCGTCGCGGCGCTGGCAGCGCCCGGCGCCGTCGAGCCTGGCGTCACAGAACACTCGGGTACGCAGAAACTGTGCGTCCTCCTCGCTGAGCGTGGTCTCGCCGAAGTCGACGACGGCGAGGTGACCGAGCGAGTCGCGTAGCGCCACGGCCAGGGCGGTGACCTCGTTGAGGCTGGTCAGCGTGGTCGGCAGGTGGATGATCCACCGCGGCGCGGCCCGTTCCGCTGGTGATGGTGGGTGGCTGCCCTGGTTCGTTAGTAGTGCGGGCCCGGCCGCTCGGCCTGCTGGCGGTGGGCGGTTGCCCGTCGCGGAATGCGCTCGTAGTGCGGGCCCGGACACCTGCGGTGGTAGGTGATCCTCCGTCGGGTAGCTCATCGCAGGGCCACCGTTCCTCCGCTGAGTAGCGTCTGGATCTGTCCGTCGGTCAGTCCGCGCTTTGCCAGGACGCGACGGCCCCAGCGGTGCAGCCGGCACGGGCTGTACGTCGGTCTGGAAGCCGCCGCCACCTGCATCCGTCACTACGAGGCGAATCTCGTTCCCGGCCTGTTGCAGACGGTCGAGTACATGACCGAGCTGATCCTCACCGATCAACCACAGATGGGTGAGCAGCAGCGACAGGCGAAGGTCGACGTGCGGCTTCGCCGCCAACGCCTGCTCGCTCGGGCGATACCGCGCGCGCCGCGCCTCGACGTCATCCTGAGCGAGGCGGTGCTGCGCCGGCCGCTGCGTGATCGGGCGGCGATGGCCCGACAACTGGAGTCGCTGCTGGTCTCATCGCGGCAGCACAACATCGGCATCCGGGTGCTGCCGCTCGACGCCGGCCTGGTCCGCTGGGCGCAGGCCGGCACCTTCACCATGCTCGACTTTCCGTCCGAGGTGCGCGAGCCGGAGCCGACGACGATCTACATGGACGGGCCGTGCGGCGCGGTCTACCTTGACAAGACCCACGAGATCGAGATCTACGAAGACGCGTGGCGCTCCCTCGGTGAGCGGGCGCTCAGCGCCGACGAGTCCCGAGAGCTGATCGCGGCCCTAGCGAAGGAGATGACCGATGGTGCGTGACGGAGTCTGGCGCAAGTCGATCCGGTCCGGCAGTGAGGGCAACTGCGTCGAGGTGGCGGGCTTCGCCGAGACGGTCGGCGTACGCGACAGCAAGGACCGGCGCGGACCCGTGCTGACCTTCACCACCTCGGCCTGGACGGCCTTCGTGGCGTTCACGACGGTGAGCCGGCCCGTGCGATGATCAAGGCTGGCTCGCTGGCGAGAGGCTGACAAATCCGGATGGGTGTCATCACGACAGGGCTCTGCCTCGCCGTACCCGCTCTGGTCGTGCTCTGGCTGTGGGGCCGACCTCTGCTCGCCGGCCGGTGGAAGACTCCGGGCTGGTTCGCCGCGACGGCCGGGCTGTCGATCGTCGCCACCGCCCTCACCTGGTTCGTCGGGGCGTTCGCGGGTTCCTCCATGAGCTCGGAGGAGTCCTGCCGACAGGCCGGCGTCACCTACGACAGTGCCTACCGCGCAATCCACTGGCGTGAGTCGTCGCGATGGTTCCCTCTCCACGATCGATGCAACGCCACCTATGACCTGGTGCCCGCCTGGATCAACCCGGCCCTGGTGCTGCTGTCCCTGCTGGCCGTCCTCTGCCTCGGAGCAGCGGTCTGGCTGGCCGTCGTGCGGCAATCCGAACCACGAGCAGTGGCGATGTCGCGCGTAATGTTCGATCGAGATGGCGTAGGGGCGGCGAATCCCTGTGACTAGCGAACCGGCGCGCCACGAGACCCTCCCTGTTGTGTTGAATGGGAAGTTCCGGCCGTGGCGATACAGTGTCAGCCATTCTGAGTTGGAGATCAGAGGCAGTGCTGGCGGGGGTGCGGTAACGCGGGTGCTCTTCTTCGGCGTTCTCGGGATGAAGCTGAAGTCCGTCTACTCTTCCTTGACCCTCAGTTCGGCGAGCGAGATCGAGCGGCGCAGAATCCTGCGCTTTTCGGGCGTCGATGAGCGCGCAGGCAGGGTTCGCACAATCCTTCTGTCGGCCGATCCTGAAGAGGGCTTCGTTGCCTGCCTCTCATTTGTCGTCAGGACGCATCACGGGGGTGAACCTGCCGATCCGTGGGGGATCCCGAACAGCACCTGACACGTGCCGGAGGCGGACCCGGTGTGCGATGACGCGCTTCTGGGGCTGCGGTGGCTAGGCTGACCTGAGCAGGATGGTCCGCTGAGGGGGTGAGCCCGGATGGCCCAGGCCGCGTACGCGCCAGAGCCGGCGCCGCAGCACACCGAGCCGTCGTTCGACGTGCTGCGGTGGCACGACGAGCCGTGGACCGCGCAGCTCGCCCTCGACCTGTTGCCGGAGACCAACGGCCCCAAGGTTGAGGTCCTGAGCGGAAGCGTGATCGTGACACCACATGCAGGGTATGACCATCAGGACGCGGAGCTGGGTCTCGCCTATCTCCTGAAGCAGGCGGCCCGTCGGGCGAAGCTGTGGCTCTACCTTGAAACGAACATCGTCTCGGGCCAGGATCTCTTCATTCCGGACATCGTCATTCTCGACGCTCCCGGTGGCGGTCGAACGACGATGGACATCGGGCATGCCGTGCTTCTCGGGGAGATCGTCTCGCCCGGAAACCGGCGCAAGGACATCATCGACCGTCCGCGCGAGTACGCTGCCGCCGGCGTGCCCTTCTTCCTCCGGGTCGACCTGCGTAATCGGGTGCCCACCATCGCGTTGTACGAGCTGACCGAAGGGGAGTACCGGCCGCTGGCTGCCGCTGCGGCCGGGACACGCTTCGTGATGCGAGAGCCGTTCGAGTTTTCCATCGACCCGGACGACCTGCTCGGCGAGGAGGCGGCGCCGGACCCGGCCACCACCGAGTCGGCTGACAACCAGGCTTGATCGACACGGGTTTCAGGAAATCGGGGTGTCCGGTTGCCGGGGTTGCCCCGACTTCCTGAAACCCGAGTCGATCAAGGGCGGGAACGGCCATGGGCGGGGAACGGCCATAGGTGGGGAACGGCGGGCTGGTGCCGGGGGTTGGCTGGCGACGGCCCGCGGACGGTGAGGGCTGAGGCTCCCAGCGGGCGTGCAGCCCGGGTGGGGAACAATGGCCGGGTGACTTCCCCCCGCGACCTCGTTCTGCTCGGGTCCACCGGCTCGATCGGCACCCAGGCCATCGACATCGTCCGGCGCAACCCGGACCGGTTCCGGGTGGTCGCCGTCGGTGCCGGCGGCGGCAACGTCGAACTGCTCGCCACACAGGCCCTCGAACTGGGCGTCGAGGCGGTCGGGGTGGCCAAGGCGTCCGCCGCCCAGGACCTGCAACTCGCGTTCTACGCCGAGGCGAGCCGGCGCGGCTGGGCCACCGGTGACTTCAAGCTTCCCAAGATCGTGGCCGGCCCGGACGCGATGACCGAGCTGGCCCAGTGGCCGTGCGACATCGTGCTCAACGGGGTGGTCGGCTCGCTGGGCCTCGCTCCTACGCTGGCCGCGCTGCGCGGTGGTCGTACCCTCGCGCTCGCCAACAAGGAGTCGTTGGTGGCCGGCGGCCCGTTGGTCAAGGCCGCGGTGACGCGGCCGGGGCAGATCGTGCCGGTCGACTCGGAGCACTCGGCGCTGGCCCAGTGCCTGCGCTCCGGGTCGCGGGGTGAGGTGCGGCGGCTGATCGTCACGGCCAGCGGCGGCCCGTTCCGGGGTCGGCGGCGCGCCGAGTTGACGCAGGTCACACCCGAGCAGGCGCTCGCGCACCCGACCTGGAACATGGGGCCGGTCGTCACGATCAACTCCGCCACCATGGTCAACAAGGCGCTGGAGGTGATCGAGGCGCACGAGCTGTTCGACGTGCCCTACGCCGACATCACCGTGATGGTGCACCCGCAGTCGGTGATCCACTCGATGGTCGAGTTCGTCGACGGCTCGACGATCGCCCAGGCCAGCCCACCGGACATGCGGCTGCCGATCGCGCTCGGCATCGGCTGGCCGGACCGGGTTCCCGAGGCCGCCACCGCCGTCGACTGGACGACCGCGCACACCTGGGAGTTCGCGCCGCTCGACGCCGAGGCGTTCCCGGCCGTCGCCCTGGCCAAGGCCGCCGGGGAGGCCGGGCGCTGCCGCCCGGCGATCTACAACGCGGCGAACGAGGAGTGCGTGGCCGCGTTCGTGGCGGGCCGGCTGCCGTTCCTCGGCATCGTCGACACCCTCGAACGCGTGTTGGAGGAGGCTCCGGACTTCGACGAACCAGGTACCGTCGAGGACGTGCTCGCGGCCGAGTCGTGGGCACGCGCGCACGCGCAGGAGATCATCGCGGGTTCGGTGGAAGGAGCTTGATGTCGTACCTGCTCGGGGTGGTCCTCTTCGCCCTGGCCATCCTCATCTCGGTGAGCCTGCACGAGGCCGGTCACCTGCTGACCGCCAAGGCGTTCGGGATGAAGGTCACCAAGTACTTCGTCGGTTTCGGCCCCACCATCTGGTCGTTCCGTCGGGGTGAGACGGAGTACGGCCTCAAGGGCATCCCGCTCGGCGGCTTCTGCAAGATCGTCGGGATGACGCCGCAGGACGACGACGTCGAGCCGGGCGACGAGTCGCGGGTGATGTGGCGCTACCCGGTCTGGAAACGGACGATCGTGATGGCCGCCGGGTCGATCACGCACTTCGCGCTCGCCCTGGTCACCATCTGGATCCTCGCCGTCTCCGCCGGCCTGCCCAACCCCGACTTCCCGACCACCGACGCGCAGGCCCGCCAGGAGCCCGCCGTCATCCAGCTCAGCGAGTGCGTGGTCCCGGAGAACGCGGTGCGGGCGTGCACCCCCGCCGACGCGGCCAGCCCGGCCGCCCAGGGGCAGTTGAAGAACGGTGACCGGATCACAGCGGTCAACGGCACCCCGATCGGCAACTACGGCGATCTGCTCACCACGCTGCGCAGCCTCAAGCCGGGCGACACCGCGCAGATCGCGTACGTCCGCGACGGGCAGCCCGCCACCACCAGCACGGTGCTCGCGCAGACCCAGCGCCCGCCGCTGGACGACCCCAACGGCACCGCCGCGCCGGTGGCCGCGCTCGGCGTCGGGCTCGTTCCCAGCACGCCCACCCGCGTGACGTACGGCCCGGTCGGCGCCTTCGGCGCCACCGCCGACTTCACCGGTGACCTGGCCGTCGGCACCGCCCAGGCGCTCCAGCGCCTCCCGCAGAAGGTCCCCGCCCTGTGGACCGCCCTCACCGGCGGCGAACGGGACGTCGACACCCCGATCAGCGTGGTCGGCGCCAGCCGGCTCGGCGGCGAGGCCGTGGAGAACAACGCCTGGCTGGTCTTCTTCATGCTCTTCGTGTCGCTGAACTTCTTCATCGGCGTGTTCAACCTGCTGCCGCTGCTCCCGGTGGACGGCGGCCACATCGCCATCGCCTGGTTCGAACGGGCCCGCTCCTGGGTCTACGCGCGGATCGGTCGGGCCGACCCCGGCCGGGTGGACTACCTCAAACTGATGCCCTTCACGTACGTGGTGATCCTGATCGGTGGCGCGTTCACGCTGCTGACCATCGCCGCGGACGTCGTCAACCCGATCACGCTCTTCTCAAGGTGAGTGCCTGAAGTGACAGCTATCAGTCTCGGTATGCCCGCCGTGCCGCCTCCACCGCTCGCTCCCCGTCGGGCCAGCCGCCAGATCATGGTCGGTTCGGTTCCGGTCGGTGGTGGTGCGCCGGTGTCGGTGCAGTCGATGACC
The DNA here is from genome assembly GCF_029809455.1 of Micromonospora sp. DH14. Classification (NCBI taxonomy): domain Bacteria; kingdom Bacillati; phylum Actinomycetota; class Actinomycetes; order Micromonosporales; family Micromonosporaceae; genus Micromonospora; species Micromonospora sp. DH14. The sequence continues at coordinate 124,969 of NZ_JARVKT010000008.1, forward strand.
ACGACCCTCACCTCCGACGTCAACGCGACCCTTCAGCAGATCGCCGAGCTGACCGCGTCCGGCTGCCAGATCGTCCGGGTGGCGGTGCCGTCCCAGGACGACGTGGAGGCGCTGCCCGCGATCGCCAAGAAGTCGCAGATCCCGGTGATCGCCGACATCCACTTCCAGCCCAAGTACGTGTTCGCCGCGATCGACGCCGGCTGCGCGGCCGTCCGGGTGAACCCGGGCAACATCCGCCAGTTCGACGACAAGGTCAAGGAGATCGCCCGGGCCGCCGGGGACGCGGGGGTGCCGATCCGGATCGGCGTCAACGCCGGGTCGCTGGACAAGCGCCTGCTGAGCAAGTACGGCAAGGCCACCGCCGAGGCGCTCGTCGAGTCGGCGCTGTGGGAGTGCTCGCTCTTCGAGGAGCACGGCTTTCGCGACATCAAGATCTCGGTGAAGCACAACGACCCGGTCGTGATGATCCGGGCGTACCGGCAGCTCGCCGAGCAGTGCGACTACCCGCTGCACCTCGGTGTCACCGAGGCCGGGCCGGCGTTCCAGGGCACCATCAAGTCGGCGGTCGCCTTCGGCGCGCTGCTGGCCGAGGGGATCGGCGACACGATCCGGGTGTCGCTGTCCGCCCCGCCGGTGGAGGAGATCAAGGTCGGCAACCAGATCCTGGAGTCCCTCGGCCTGCGCGAGCGCGGCCTGGAGATCGTCTCGTGCCCGTCCTGCGGGCGGGCCCAGGTGGACGTCTACAAGCTCGCCGAGGAGGTCACCGCCGGTCTGGAAGGGCTGCCGGTGCCGCTGCGGGTCGCCGTCATGGGCTGCGTGGTCAACGGTCCGGGTGAGGCCCGGGAAGCCGACCTCGGCGTCGCCTCCGGCAACGGCAAGGGTCAGATCTTCGTCAAGGGGCAGGTCGTCAAGACGGTGCCTGAGGCGCAGATCGTCGAGACGCTGATCGAGGAGGCGCTGCGGATCGCCGACGAGATGGGCGCCGAACTCCCCGAGGAGCTGCGCGGGCTGGTCACCGGCCCGACCGTCACCGTGCACTGATTTTCCATCTGGAAGAAGCGGCCGTTCCCCATCGGGGGAACGGCCGCTTCGCGTCAGTGCTGCTGTGGTGTCCGTGCGTTGTGGCGCTCGTGCTCGTGGTGGTGTTCGTGTCTCGTGGTGCGTTCGTGCGTTGTGGCGCTCGGGTGTCGTGGCGCGGTGCTGGCGTCACTCGGATTCGGCGAGGATCGCGTACAGCTTGCGCCGGGTCTCGTCGAGCACCTGAGCGGCCCGCTCGCGCTGGTCGTCGGTGCCGTGCATCATCACCTGGCGCAGGGCGTTCATCGCCTGTGCGCCGGAGTCGCGGATGTCGTGCCAACTGCTCACCGTGCCCTGGGCGACGTCCGCCCACGGCGGGGTCTGCGCGGCCTCGGTGGCCTCGGCCTGACCGGCCTCGCTGACGGTGAACCGCTTCCGCCCACCACCGGACTCTTCGGCGCTGGCGACGATGACGCCCTCGTCCTCCAGCAGTTGGAGGGTGGGGTAGATCGAGCCCGGGCTCGGCCGCCACGCACCGCCGGTGCGGGAGTCGATCTCCTGGATCATCTCGTAGCCGTGCATCGGCCGCTCGGTGAGCAGTGCCAGGACGGAGGCGCGGACGTTGGGGCGTCGGCCCCGACCCCGTCCACGGCCCCGGCCGCCCCAGGGGCCGCCGCCGGGTCCGTGCTCGTGGCCATGACCGTGCGGACCGGGCGGGACCGGCGGGAAGCCGAAACCCCGCAGCCGGGCTTCGTGCATCGGGTGGTGCTGTCGGTGGAACCTCATCGGGCTCTTCCCTTCGTAGGACTATCGCTGATGCATCAACGATATATCGGCAATGCATCGTCGACAACCAGTGGTTCCCAAACCGTACGTACGTCTTGCTAAAGTCTCGGTCATGCGCCTGCTACCCCCGCCGGGTCCGTCCCGAGTCCTCACCCTCGGCACCCTGGTCAAGACCGTCGGGCGGGGCCTCTGGCTCGTCGCCAGCGCGCTCTTCCTCACTCGGTCGGTCGGCCTCTCGGCGACCCAGGTGGGCATCGGGCTGACCATCTCGGCTCTGGTCGGTGTGCTGGCCAGCACACCGAGCGGCTACCTGGCCGACCGCGTCGGCCCACGTGGGGTGCAGGTCGGTGCGCTGTTCGCCGCCGGCACCCTCACCATCGGCCTGATCGCCGTCCGGTCGCTGCCCACGCTCGTGCTGGTGGGAGCCGCCACCGCGCTCGCCGACGCGATCGAGCGCGGCGCTCGCGGCGCGCTGATCGCCGGAGCGATCCCGGCCGGCGAGCGGGTCCGCACCCGCGCCTACCTGCGAGCCACCACCAACGTCGGGATCTCCGTCGGTGCCGTCCTCGGCGGCTTCGCCATCGCCGCCGACACCCGCACCGCTTACGTGGCGCTGATCCTGGCCTCGGCGGCGACGTCACTGGCCGCAGCGGTGATCTTCCTCCGACTGCCGACCGTCGCCCCGGTCGCCGCCCCGGCGCACGGCCCTCGGCTGGTCGCCCTACGCGATCGCCCGTTCCTCGCCTTCACACTGGTCGACGGGCTGATGTCGATGCACTTCAGCCTGCTCACCATCGCCCTGCCGCTGTGGATCGCCGGCCACACCCGGGCCCCCGCCTGGATGATCTCCGCGTTGACGCTTGTCAACACCGTGCTGGTGGTGCTCCTTCAGGTCCGCGCCGCGCGTACGGCGGCGACAGTGCCCGGAGCCGCCCGCGCCGCCCGTCGCTCCGGCGTCGCCATCGCCCTGGCCTGCGTACTCTTCGCCGCCAGCGGCGCGCTGCCCACGGCCGGCGCGGTGAGCCTGCTCGGCCTCGGGGCGGTCGCCCACGTCACCGGTGAGCTGTGGCACTCCGCCGCCGGCTGGGGCATCTCCTTTGGGCTCGCACCGGCGGACGCCCAGGGGCAGTACCAGGGGGCGTACGGCATGGGCTACGAACTGGGCAAGATGCTCGCGCCGGTGGTGGTGACCTCCCTTGCGCTCGGCTGGGGCGTACCCGGCTGGCTTGTGCTCGGTGCCCTGTTCCTCCTGCTCGGAGCCCTGGTGCCCCCGGTCGTCCGATGGGCCGGGCGGACGCCGCCCCGTGAAGCCGGTGCCGGCCTCGTCACTCGACCGGCGGAGCGGGGGGTCAATCTGGCAGGCTGATAGTCGTGCTGACGGTGCCGGTACGCCAACTGGGGGAATCGGAGCGGCGCGCGGTCGAGCGACTGCTCGACCATGACCCGTTCGCGGGCGCGCAGGTCGCCGAGCGGATCGCCGCGCGCGGGCTCTCCTGGTGGCGGGCCGAAGGCAGAATCCTGGGGTACGGAGCCCGCCGCAACCTCGAATCACTCTGCTGGCTCGGCGGCAACCTGACCCCGGTGCTGGCCAGCGACGCCGCGGTGGGTGCCTTCGCCGACCTGCTCGTTGGCGAGGAGCGGCTCTGCTCCTCCATCGTCGGCCGGGCCGACGCCGTCCTCGGGCTGTGGGACCGCCTCTCCGACACCTGGGGGCCAGCGCGAGACGTCCGCCCCAATCAGCCGCTGCTGGTCACCGACACGCTGCCACCCGTACCGGCCGACCCGGAGGTACGCCAGGTCCGCTCCGGCGAGGTCGACCGGCTCTTCCCGGCGGCGGTGGCCATGTACACCGAAGAGGTCGGCGTCTCGCCACTGGCCGAGGACGGCGGACGCAGCTACCGGCGGCGGGTCAACGACCTGGTCCGGACCGGTCGCGCGTACGCCCGCATCGTCGACGGCAAAGTCGTGTTCAAGGCAGAACTCGCCGTTGTCACCAAGCGGACGGCGCAGATCCAGGGCGTCTGGGTGGCACCGGAGTGGCGGGGCCGGGGGATCGCCACCGCCGCCATGGCCGCGGTGGTCCGCGACGCGCTGCTGCGGGTCGCCCCCACCGTCAGCCTGTACGTCAACGACTTCAACCTCCCGGCCCGCCGCGTCTACGAGCGTTGCGGCTTCCAGCCGATCGGCACCCTGGCCACCGTCCTCTTCTGACCGCTGCGGGTTGGCTGCGGTGGGGTATCCATCGCGGGCGATGCCTTTCCCGTAGATCTTGGACAGTTTCCATCCGGGGCGGCCGAACCGAAAGTGTCCAAGATCTGTAAACGAACGCCGCCCGATGAGGCCATCCGAGCCGCCCGGTGACCCCCTGCATGGCCCACCCCCCCACCATCACGGCCGGCGTCCCGGCGTCCCGGCGTCCCGGCGTCCGGTGGTCCGGCGTTCCGGTGGTCCGGTGTCCGGCAACCCCGTGTTGGTGAGCTGGGTGCTCCGGCTCAGCAACGCCGACACGCCGACACGCCGTCCGGGTCCCGGTGGTCTGGTGTCTGGCGTCAGTTGGTCAATGGTTCGGGTGCCGGGCGGTCGATGGCAACGCGAAGGCCGCTGGCCGGCACCCCGGGTTGCGGGTGCCGGCCAGCGGTCGGTGTTCTTGGGTCTTACCGTGCGGTGCTGATGGTGGTGCGGTGGTGCGGTGGTGCTGGTGGTCAGCTGTTCCAGTGCTGGGCGACGAGGTCGGTGGCCTGCTGCTCCCACTGGGCGTAGGCGTCCGGGTAGGCCGAGACCTGCACGGTCTGCGCGGCGTCGGTCAGGGGCATGTCCTGCCACCCGTCGACCTGCTTGAGGCCCTTCAGGAACGCAGTCGTCGAGTACTCGGGGTCGGTGATCTGCTCCGGCGTGCCCCAACCCGAGCTCGGGCGCTGCTGGAACAGGCCCAGCGAGTCATGGTCGTTCATATCGCCGAGGTGGCCGAGGTTCTCCAGCTTGGACTCCTGCAGGCTCGTCGCGATGGAGATGACCGCGGCGCGCTCGGGCAGGCCGGCCTTCTTCGTGGCGGCGATGATCGCCTTGACGTTGGCGGTCTGCTCGTTGTTCAGGGTGATCCGGGACTGGTCGCCCTGCGGCTTCGCCGTCTGCACGGCCACGGCGGTGGGCTTGGCGTCCACGGCCGGGTTGGCGTGGGCGGCGATCGGGCCGGCGAACACACCACCGGCGAACGCGAGACCAGCAACGGACAGCATGCTCTTACGGATGATCGTGTTCATGGGGGTAGCTCCTTCGGGGGTAGGAACACCCGCACCGCCAAGGGGGAACGGCGGCAAGGGGTGTGAGCACCTCGTCCGGCGCTGCACTTGCAGGGGAAAGTTTGGGGGGTGACGCCTAGGGCGTCGGTCGGCGACTTCACGGGCGGGGGCTCGTGGCGCCGGGGTCCAGGTGTAACGACCGGGGGGCCGGGGTCATTCCCCGGTGGCCCAGTCCGTCGGCACTCACCCGGAGGCGGTGCCTGCGGTCGTTTCGTGGGGATCACAACGACCCGGGGGCCGGGGTCATTCCGGGCTGGCCCAACCTGTCGACACCCTCATCGCGGCGGTGCCTGCGGTCGGTCGTGGGGGTCATAACGACCGGGTGGCGGCGGGCATTCCAACCTGCGCGACCAATCCAAACCTGCGCGACCGACCGTCGCGGCCAGGGGCGCGGGCCGGTGGTGCTGCGATCGTCAGGGTGTGTAACGACCCCGGCCCGGCCACGATTCCCGCCTGCGGGTGCGCCCGGCCACTACCCACAAACACCCCACAACCCGACACACCACCCACACAACCACGAACCCACGGCACCAAACCGGCACCGCACACCCATGATCCACTCGGGTTTCAGGAAGTCGGGGCATCCCGGACGGCCGGACACCCCGACTTCCTGAAACCCGAGTCGATCAAGAACCACCCCGTCGGGCATTCGGCCGGGCGTACGGGTCGTCCGGGCCGTGCCGCGCGGTAGGTGCGGACCCGGGACAGGTGGTCGACGGGACCCGGGACAGGTGGTCGACGGGATTCGGGACAGGTGGTCGACGCCCGGGACAGGTGGTCGGCGGGATTCGGGACAGGTGGTCGACGGCGGCCGGGGCCGACGGGTCGACGGTGGACGAGGGCTGACGGGTCGACGACGGCGGATGGGGGCCTGGGTCGGTCCGCCGCTGCTCCTGGCTGAAACCGGCGGATGCCCTGCTCAGGACCGGAAAATCGGTTGAGTTGACGGGTTGGCGCCGGCAGGCTGAGGTCTCCGCCACCCACGTCCCGGAGGACTTCCATGCGCCTGCTCCGTGATCTGTGGGGCACCTCGACCCGCCGTATGACGATAGTGGCCGTTCTGATCGTGGTGGGCGCCGCTGGGCAGGCGGGCGCGTCGGCGCTGGCCGGCGCGGTGCTGGTGCATCGTTCGGCTGGCTTCTTCGCAGTGCTGGCCGCGGCTCTGGTCGCTGTGGTCCTCAGCGACCTCGCGGTGAGCCTGTTGATGGCCGGCCTGACCGCCGACTGGTCCGCCGACGTGCGTCGCCGGCTCTGTCGCGTCGCGCTCGGGCAGGACCTGCCCACCCTGGAGACCACCCCGGTGGGTGAGCTGCTGGACCGCATCGACGGGGATGTCTATCAGGTGGCGTCGGCGGTTCGTAACCAGGGCACCCGGCTGGCCCAGGGCCTCTGCGTCGGTCTGTTGTCGATGGTGGTCGCGCTTGTCGTGTGGTGGCCGGCCGGGATCGCGATGCTGCTGCTCACGGTGGTGCTCGCAGTCGGACTGCGTCGGCCCACGGCACGGATCGGCCCGGCCCGGATGGCCGAGGAGGAGGCGTGGTCCGACCTGGCCGCCGTGATGGAGGAGGCGGTGCACGGCCAGGACGACGTACGCACCAGTTTGGCGCGGCCGTACGTGCTGCGGTTGTACGCCCGGCGGGCCGCCGCCGTGCTGTCGCGGGGCGGTGTGGTCTGGGTGTTGTCCGCCCGGGTGGCGACGGTGGCCACCGCGACGATCCGGGCTGGCATCGGCGCGGTGGTGCTCGGCGGTGCGTGGGCGTTGGCCACCGACCGGATCGACGCCGCCCGGCTCACCGCCATCTGGCTGCTCGCCCTGGCGTTCGGGGCCACCGCGGAGCATGTCAGCCGGATGGTGCCGGAGATCCAGGAGGCTCTCGGCGCGTGGGCGCGGGTGCAGTTGCTCTACAAGGCCCGGCAGGAACCGGTCGGCGGGGCCAGCCCGAGCGAGGGCGACCTGCGCATTCGGGACCTGACGTTCGGGTACGGGGAGAGTGACCGGGGGGCCGCGCTACGCGGGCTCAGCCTCACCTTCGCCCGTGGCCGGTCGTACGCGCTGATCGGACGGACCGGTTCGGGCAAGTCGACGCTGGCGAAGGTGCTCACCCGGGCGGTCGACGTGCCGCCGGGCACTGTCTTCCTCGGCGGCACCGACCTGTGTGACCTCGACGTCGAGCAGCTGCGCCGCTGGGTGGCGCTGGTGCCGCAGCGCACCGAGATCCTGGCCGGCACGCTCGCCGAGAACGTCGCGCTCTTCGACCCGGAGTTGCTCGACGCGGCGGCTCGGGCGCTCGACGAGTTGGGCCTGGCCGGTTGGATCGCCGAGCTGCCGGACGGGTTGGCGACCCGGCTGGGCGAGGGCGGGCACGTGCTCTCCGCCGGTCAGGAGCAGTTGGTGGCGTTCGCCCGGATCCTGGTGCGGGAGCCGCACGTGGTGATCCTCGACGAGGCCACCGCGCGCCTGGACCCGGTCACCGAGGCGCGGGTGCAGCGCGCCACCGAACGGCTGCTGCGCGACCGGATCGGCATCGTCATCGCGCACCGGCTCTCCTCGGTACGCCGCTGTGACGAGGTGGTCGTCCTGGCCGACGGCGCGGTGGTCGAGGCCGGTCCGCTGGAGACGTCGACCCGTTTCGCCGAACTGTTGGCGACCAGCCACGCCGCGGCGTACGCCACGGTGACGCCGTCGGGTCGCACCGGCGCCGGCACCGACCTGCTGGTCGGCCCCGGACCGGCCAACGCCTGGCCGAGCGAGCCGGTCGCGCCGGTGCCCGCTCGGGTCGAGCCGGTCGCGCCGACCGAGCCGGTCGCGCCCACCCGGGCCGATCCGCCGCCACTGCCGCCCGTGCCGCCGGCCCGGACGCTGCGGGAGATCTTCCGGCTGTGCACCAACGATCCCCGGTACGGTGCGGCGGCGATCGTGCTGTTCCTCGGCCTGAGCCTGCTCGGGCTGGACGGCCCGGTGCTGCCCTGGCTCTGGGCGGACCTGGTCGACGGGACGGGCAGCCCGTACCTGCCGGCGGTGGGGATCGTCGCCGGGCTGTTGATCACCCTGCCGCTGCCGTTCTACACCCATGTCTGGTTCCCGCAGTGGTGGGTGCGGCAGATGCTGCGCATCGGTCTTCGCCTGGTGCACGGCCAGACCGGGCCGCGTCGGGTCAGCTCACACACCCCGGCCGAGGTGGTGGCGCAGGGTGGGGACACCGAGCGGGTGGTCCAGCTCGCCGACAACGTGCTGGACCAGACCGTCGCGCTGGTGCTCGTGGTCGCCATGACGGCCGTCACCGGCAGTGTCGTACCCGGGCTGTTCTTCCTCGGCACGATGGTCGTCTCCGGGCTGGCCGCGACGTTGTTCGGGCCGAAACTGGAGCGCGCGGCCCGGGCGACGGTGGCGGCGCGGGCCGCGTTCGCCACCGCGCTGGTCTCCGCGCTCTCCGCGGCGCGGACGGTGAAGCTCGCCGGCGCGACCACTGCGGTGCTGCGTCACCTGGCGGGCCTGGACGTGCTGCGCAGCGACCGGCAGCGGCGGGAGATCGCGGTGCAGGTGTGGGCGCGTTCCACCCCGTCGATGGCCAGTGGGCTGCTGCCGATCGGCGCCTGGGCGTTGTACCTGAACGGTTCGCTCTCCGCCGGGGCGGTGCTGGTGGCCGTCTCCACGCTGGGCGCGGCCCGCTGGTTCGCCTGGACCACGGCGTCGTTGATCTCGCAGCTGCCCTCGGCGCGGGTCTGGACCCGGCGAACCGCGGCGATGACCGGGGTGAGCGCGTACTCGGCGGGGGTGCCGGAGGTCGACCTGACCGCCGGGACGGCGCCCGCGCCGACCATGCCGCCCCGCCACCCGCTGCGCCGGCTGGAGTTGCGCGGCTTCGGGGTGGTGCACTCCGACGGTACGGTGGCCGTCCGCGACGTGGACCTGACCGTGCAGCGGGGCCAGTTGGTCCTGGTCGTCGGGCCGGTGGGGTCGGGCAAGTCGTCGTTGCTGCGCGGGCTGGCCGGGATCGTGCACCACACCGGCGAGCTGGCCTGGAACGGTGACCCGGTCACCGAGCCGGAGCTGTTCCTGCGTCCCAACCAGGTCGGCTACGTCGCCCAGCTGCCCCGGGTGCTGTCCGGCACGGTGGCCGACAACATCGCCCTCGGGCACCAGGTGGACGCGGCCGGGGCGGTCAGCACCGCCCAGCTCGACCATGACCTGGCCGCCGCCGGTGGGGGGCTGGGCCTGCTCATCGGCCACAAGGGCACCCGGCTCTCCGGCGGGCAGTTGCAGCGGTTGGCGCTGGCCCGGGCGCTGGCCCCGCGTACCGAACTGCTGGTCGCCGACGATGTGTCGTCGGCGCTGGACGTCACCACCGAGCTGGCGCTGTGGGAGGCGTTGCGCGGCCATGGCGTGACGGTTGTCGGCTCGACGGCGAAGCGGGCCGCGTTGGTCCGGGCCGACCACGTGGTGGTGCTGCTCGGCGGCACGGTGGCGGCCCAGGGCACCTGGCAGGACCTGGAAGGCGACTGGTCGCACCTGGCCGGTTGACCGACGGCCGGGCGGCCGCCCACACGGCGGCCGCCCGGTCGGTCGGGGTTCAGGCGGCGCGGGCGTACTGGGCGGGCCCGGAGTAGGCGACGCCGAGCTTCGCGGCGGCCCGGCGCGGCCAGTACGGGTCGCGCAGCAACTCCCGGCCCAGCAGCACCAGGTCGGCCTCGCCGCCGGCGACGATCTGCTCGGCGTGCTCAGGCTCCACGATGAGGCCCACCGCGCCGGTCGGTACGCCGGCCTCGCGGCGGATCTGGGCGGCCAGCGGCACCTGGTAGCCGGGGCCGAGCGGGACGCGCTGGTCCACGCTGACCCCGCCGGAGGACGCGTCGACCAGGTCGACGCCGACGCCGGCCAGCTCACCGGCGAGCACCACGCTGTCGTCGATCGTCCAGCCGCCCTCGACCCAGTCGGTGGCGGAGATCCGGGTCAGCACCGGCACGTCCTCGCCGACCGCGGCGCGCACCGCGCGGGCCACCTCCAGGGTCAGTCGCATCCGGGCGGCCCGGTCGCCGCCGTAGGAGTCGGTGCGGTGGTTGGTCAACGGCGAGAGGAACTCGTTGAGCAGGTAGCCGTGCGCGGCGTGGATCTCCACGGCGGCGAAGCCGGCGTCCACTGCGCGAACGGCTCCGGCCGCGAACGCCTCGACCACACCGGCGATGCCGGCCTCGTCCAGGCTGGTCGGCGTCCGGTAGCCGGCGGTGAACGGCTCCGAACCGGGGGCGACGGGCGTCCAGCCGCCCTCGGCGTCCGGCACGCCGCCGCGCTCCGGCGCCCACGGCCGGTAGGTGGAGGCCTTGAAGCCGGCGTGGGCGAGCTGTACGGCCGGCACCGCGCCGTGGGCGGCGACGAACGCGGTCACCGGCCGCCAGGCGTCGACGTGCGCACCTGACCAGAGGCCGGTGTCCTGCGGGCTGATCCGGCCCTCGGGAAGCACGGCGGTCGCCTCGGTCAGGATCAGGCCGGCGCCGCCGACAGCGCGACTGCCGAGGTGGATCAGGTGCCAGTCGGTGGGCAGACCGTCGGGGCCGGCGGAGTACTGGCACATGGGTGCCATGGCGATCCGGTTGGGCAGTGTGACAGCGCGCAGGGCCAGGGGAGTGAACAGGGAACTCATGGGGTCATCCTCTCCGACACGACGACGGGCCCCCGGGGAGAGGGGCCCGTCGTCGTCTGGGTGAACCGATCAGGCAGGAACGGGGCTGAGCTCGGGTCGGGTGTCGGCTGCCGACTCCGGCTCGGTCAGATCCCGCCGGCCGGCGGACTCGTACGCGGCGCGGTCGAGGGTGCCCTCGCGGGCGGCGACCACCGTCGGCACCAGTGCCTGCCCCGCGACGTTGGTGGCGGTGCGGATCATGTCCAGGATCGGGTCGATGGCCAGCAGCAGGCCGGCGCCGGCCAGCGGCAGGCCCAGCGTGCTGAGGGTGAGGGTGAGCATCACGATCGCGCCGGTCAGGCCGGCGGTGGCCGCCGAGCCGACCACCGAGACGAAGGCGATCAGCAGGTAGTCGGTCAGGCCGAGCTGGACGCCGAACACCTGGGCCACGAAGATCGCGGCGAGGGCCGGGTAGATGGCGGCGCAGCCGTCCATCTTCGTGGTGGCGCCGAAGGGCACCGCGAACGAGGCGTACTCGCGGGGCACACCGAGCCGCTCGACGGAGCGCTGGGTGACCGGCATGGTGCCGACCGAGGAGCGGGACACGAAGGCCAGCTCGATCGCCGGCCAGGCACCGGCGAAGAAGCGCAGCGGGTTGAGCCGGCCGGCGAGGATCAGGACCAGCGGGTAGACCACGAACAGCACGATGGCGCAGCCGACGTAGACGGCGGTGGTGAACTTCGCGAGGGGCGCCAGCAGGTCCCAACCGTACGAGGCGACGGCGTTGCCGATCAGGCCGAGGGTGCCGATCGGGGCGAGCCGGATGACCCACCAGAGCGCCTTCTGGACGATCTCCAGCAGGGAGCGGTTCAGCGCCACGAACGGTTCGGCGGCCTCGCCGACCAGCAGGGCGGCGGCACCGATGACGACGGCCAGGAAGACGATCTGCAGGACGTTGCCCTCGACGAACGCGCCGACCGGGTTGGTGGGCACGATGCCGGTGAGGAAGTCGGTCCACGAACCGGTCTTCTTCGGCGCCGTGGCGCCACCCAGGTCGAGGGTCACCCCCCTGCCGGGGTTGGTGAGCAGGCCGAGGCCGATGCCGATGCTCACCGCGATCAGCGCGGTGATGCCGAACCACATCAGGGTCTTGAGGGCGAGCCGGGCGGCGTTGGCGACGCCACGCAGGCTGACCACGCTGACCACGATGGCGGTGAAGACCAGCGGCGGCACGGCCAGCTTGAGCAGCTGGACGAAGAGGTTGCCGACGGTGTGCAGGGTGCTGGTCAGCCAGCTCAGGTCGTTGGTGCGGGCCAGGAAGCCCAGCGCGACGCCGAGGACGAGGCCGAGCAGGATCTGCACGGAGAAGGGAATTTTGCGCAGGCTGAAGGGCATGAAGATCTATCCAATTGTCCGGTCCGATCGGGGCAGGCGTAGAAACGCGGCTAGCCCGGACAGATGCCACTGGCCTGCAGTCGGAGATCGACATACAGGCGGACAGTAAGGCCCCAGACATTGGTCATCGCCCGCCGACGATACGCCGATTCCCGCCTATTGGAAGGACCGGTCGGGGTGAGGCTCCTTACAGAGGGCCAGCGCGGTGGCGGTGCACAGGCCCCACAGCACCGCGAGGGCGAGGATCAGCCGTTCCAGTACCCCCACCAGTGTGCCCCGGCCGATGACGAGCATCGCCAACCCCACCGCGGCGCAGAGCGGCAGGGCCAGCGCGGCGGCCCCGCCCGCCAGCCGGCGCACCACGCTGCCGACCGACCCGGAGACGGCAAGCGTGATCATGGCGAAGACCACCGCGGCGGTCGCCGCGATGCTCGCGCCGCCGTGCACCAGGTCCGCCGTCGTCGCCCGTTCGAACGGTGGCAGCGGGCACCCGCCGGAGCAGGTCACCGCCCCGGACACGGCGGTGAACACGGCGCCGGTGGCGAGCAGCGCCGGGGCCGCCGCCCACACCCCCGGTGGCAGCGCCGCGCCGATCAGCAGCAACGCGGCGGCAAGGGCCAGGATCCCGATCCGGTACGTCGCGGCGTGGGTGCTGCCGGCGATGCCCGCCTCGCTGACGTACCCCGTGAGCCCTGGACCGGGACCGGCGACCACGGCGAGCGTCACCGCCACCGCGCCGGCCAGGGTGCAGCCGGCCGCGGCGGACCCGGCGGCCCGGCGGGCGATGTCCCCGCCCGCCGCCGGCGCGCTCGGGGCGGCGGACCGACCCGGCTCAGCCACGCCCGTGCGGCGTGCGCCAGCCGGACTCGTCCGGCCCGAGTGGCACGATCCCGCTGGGATTGATCTCCCGGTGCGTGCCGTAGTAGTGCCGCTTGATGTGGTCGAAGTCCACCGTCTCGCCGAAACCCGGCGTCTGGAACAGGTCCCGGGCGTACGCCCAGAGCACCGGCATCTCGGTCAGCTTGTCGCGGTTGCACTTGAAATGCCCGTGGTACGCCGCGTCGAAGCGGACCAGCGTGGTGAACAGCCGCACGTCCGCCTCGGTGATCGCGTCGCCCATCAGGTAACGCTGCCCGGCCAGCCGTTCGGAGAGCGCGTCCAACCGGGCGAAGAGCGCCCGGAACGCCTCGTCGTACGCCTCCTGCGAGGTGGCGAACCCGCACCGGTAGACGCCGTTGTTGACGTCGGCGTGGATCTCGGCCATCAGCGCGTCCATCTCGGGACGCAGGTCGACCGGGTACAGATCCGGTGCGTCGGGCCGGTGCAGCCGCCGCCACTCGGTGGAGAAGTCGAGTGTGAGCTGCGGGTAGTCGTTGGTGACCACCCGGCCGGTCAGGGTGTCCACCAGCGCCGGCACCGTCACCCGGCCGGTGTAGTCGGGGTCGGTGGCCAGGTACGCCTCGGAGAGGAAGCTCACCCCGAGGACCGGGTCGAAACCGTCCGGGTCGAGGGCGAACGCCCAGCCCCGCTCGTCCCGGATCGGGTCGACGGTGCCCAACGAGATCGCGTCGTCCAGCCCGAGCAGGCCGCGCACGATCCTCGCCCGGTGTGCCCAGGGGCAGGCACGGCACCAGATCAGCCGGTAGCGGCCGGCCTCCAGTGGCCAACGGTCCTGCTCGTCCGGGCCGCCGCCCGGTGGGGACGTCGAGTCGGCGGTGACCCGACCGGTGAACCGGTTCGGCTGGCGGACGAACGCGCCACCGCCGCTGGTCTCTGCGCTGAACTGGGCCCGGGCCATGCCGTCAACCTATCCGCTGCCGGCGCGGATATCCTGGCGGCCGGCAGCCCCCGCGACCCGGTGGGCGTGCCCCACCCCCGCCGTCTGCACCCCCTAAGGACTCGCGATGACCGTGGCATACCTGGTGGCCGGTGTCCGCACCCCGATCGGCCGGTACGCGGGCGCGCTGGCCGGCGTCCGCCCCGACGACCTGGCCGCGCACGTGATCCGTGAGCTGGTCGCCCGCCACCCCTCGGTCGACTGGGCGCGGGTCGACGACGTCGTGCTCGGCTGCGCCAACCAGGCCGGCGAGGACAACCGCAACGTGGCCCGGATGGCGGCGCTGCTGGCCGGCCTGCCCGAGGAGGTGCCGGGCGGCACCGTCAACCGGCTCTGCGGCTCGGGGCTGGACGCGCTCGCCACCGCCGCCCGATCCATCGTCGCCGGGGACGCGGAGTTGGTGATCGCCGGCGGGGTGGAGAGCATGAGCCGGGCGCCGTTCGTCATGCCGAAGGCGACCTCGGCGTACTCCCGCTCGGCCGAGGTGTACGACACCACGCTGGGCTGGCGGTTGGTCAACCCGTTGATGCGTGACGGCTGGGGGGTCGACTCGATGCCGGAGACGGCGGAGAACGTGGCCGCCGAGTACGGCGTCAGCCGGGCCGAGCAGGACGCCTTCGCGTACCGCTCGCAGCAGCGCGCGGCCAAGGCGCAGGCCGACGGCCGCTTCGCCGAGGAGATCGTGGCGGTGTCCGTGCCGGCCGGTCGTCGGGAGACCCGGCTGGTCGAGGTCGACGAGCACCCCCGGGAGACCACGCTCGCGAAGTTGGCCGCGCTGCCCACCCCCTTCCGCGACGGTGGCACGGTCACCGCCGGCAACTCCTCGGGTGTCAACGACGGCGCTGTCGCGCTGCTGGTGGCCAGCGAGGCGGCGGTTTCCCGGTACGGCCTGACCCCGCTGGCCCGGATCGTCGGCGCCGCGGTGGCCGGTGTGCCGCCGCGGATCATGGGGATCGGCCCGGTGCCGGCCACCCGCAAGCTGCTCGATCGCGTCGGCGTCGGGTTGGACGCCGTGGACGTGGTGGAGCTGAACGAGGCGTTCGCCGCGCAGTCCGTCGCCGTGCTGCGTGAACTGGGGCTGCCGGTGGACGCCGACCACGTCAACCCGAACGGTGGGGCCATCGCGCTGGGGCACCCGCTCGGTGCCAGCGGGGCCCGGCTGGCGCTGACCGCCGCCCTGGAGCTGCGCCGTCGCGGCGGCCGACGGGCGTTGGCCACCATGTGCATCGGCGTTGGTCAAGGCATCTCGCTGTTGCTGGAGTCAGCCGCCTAGAGTGGTCCACACCACACGACCCGCGGGTCGGCCGGCGCTCGCGCGTGCCCGTGGCACGCCCGTCCGCCGGTGCCGTCCCGCGCCGCGGCGATGAACTGGGGAGCACACTGATGCCGGACGGACTGCCGACCGAGATCGATCTGACCAGGCCGAGCGCGGCCCGGGTGTATGACTACTTTCTGGGTGGGGCGCACAACTTCGAGATCGATCGGCAGCTGGCCGAACAGATCGCCAGCATGACCCCGAATCTCGCCGCCACCATGCGGTCCGGTCGGGAGTTCCTCCGCCGGGCCGTCCGGGTGCTGCTCGACGCCGGCATCGACCAGTTTCTCGACATCGGCTCCGGGATCCCCACCGTGGGCAACGTGCACGAGGTGGCGCAGGGAGTGAACCCCAAGGCCCGCGTGGTGTACGTCGACATCGACCCGGTGGCCGTGGCGCACAGCCGGGAGCTGCTCGCCGGCAACGAGCTGACCGGGGTGATCCACGCCGACCTGCGGGAGCCGGAGCGGATCCTCGCCGAGACCCGCCAGCTCGGGCTGATCGACTTCAGCCGACCGGTGGGCATCCTGCTGGCCGGGGTGGTGCACTTCATCCCGGACACCGACCGTCCCGAGGCGATCCTGGCCACCCTGCGGGAGGCCGCCGCGCCGGGCAGCTTCCTGGTCATCTCGCACTCCACATTCGAGGACCAGCCGCAGGAGATGCTGGACGCCCAGCGGCTCTCCGCCCGTACCGCCACCGAGATCACCCTGCGCTCCCGGGCACAGGTCACCGGTTTCTTGGGCGACTGGACCGTCCTGGAACCAGGTGTCGTGCACATGCCGCTCTGGCGTCCCGACTCACCGTCCGACGTGGACGAGAACCCGGAGCGGTTCGGCGCCTTCGGCGGCGTCGCCCGGTACGACCAGCCCGCCGGCTGACCCCGTGGCCGCCGTCCCGGACCCCGCCGGGGTCGATGCCGGCCGGGACCCCGCCGGGGTCGATGCCGGCCGGGACCCCGCCGGGGTCGATGCCGGCCGGGCCGATGCCGTGGGGTACGCCGTCGACTGGGCCCGCGCGGTACGCCGTCTCGGTTTCGTGCCACTGAGCCTGGCCGAGACCGAGCGGCTGCTGCTGGCGCACACGGTCCGGCTGGCCCAGGCGATACGGGCGGAGCCGTTCAGCGTCGGCCCCGCCGAGGAGGTCGGGCGGGCCCTGGTGGAGGCGCACCTCACCGAGCCGCAGGCGCTGGAGTGGACGCTGCACGCGCTCGGTGCGACCTTCGGGCGGCGGGTTCTCAGCGACGGTGACCGGCCGGCCGACCTCGCCGACCGGATCGCCGCGATGCAGGGCGGCCTGGCCGCCGGGTTCGCCCGCGCGCTGCGCGACCGCACCTTCAGCCAGCAGGAGCGCATCGCCCGGTCGGCCTGGCAGGCGCGTGACGAGGTGGAGCAGGCGCTGCGCGCGAGTGAGGCGCGGTTCCGGGCGGTGTTCACCGGAGCCGCGATCGGGATCGGCATCGCCGGCGTGGACGGCCGGATCATCGACGTCAATCAGGCGTTCGCCGACATGCTCGGCTACTCGATCGAGGAGTTGCGCAAGATCAACGTGGCGGCGCTGTTCCACGCCGACGACGCCGCCGGGATGTGGGAGCTCTACCAGGAGCTGATCGAGGGCAAGCACGACGCGGTCCGGGTGGAGAAGCGCTACTACCGCAAGGACGGCAGCGTGGTCTGGACGGATCTGGCCGTCTCGCTGATCCGACACGAGGGACGGCCACGATTCACCGTTGCGATGATCGAGGACATCACCGAGCGGTACCAACTCCAGCAGCGCCTGCGTTTCCAGGCGCTGCACGACCCGCTGACCGGGCTGCCCAACCGGACGTTGTTCTTCGAGACGTTGGGACGGGTGCTGGACACCGCGGGTGTCGGGCAGCGGGTCGGGGTGTGCTTCCTCGACCTGGACGGCTTCAAGGCGATCAACGACAGTCTCGGCCACGACCTCGGTGACCGGCTGCTGGTGATGATCGCTCGCAGGCTGGCCGCGTGCGTGGCCGACCACGGCCACCTGGTCGCCCGGATGGGGGGCGACGAGTTCGTGATCCTCGTCGCGGGCGGCGACGACGCCGACGACCCGGTCGCCGTCGCCGAGGCCGCGCTGGCCGCCGTCGCGGCCCCGGTCCACGTCGGTGAGCACCAGTTGGCCGTCTCGGCCAGTGTGGGCATCGTGCAGTGCCCCGCCTCGGAAACCACCGCGTCGGAGCTGATGAAGGCCGCGGACACCACGCTCTACTGGGCCAAGGCGGCGGGCCGGGGCCGGTGGGCGGTCTACGACCCCGAGCGCGGCGCCCGGGACATCGCCCGGTCGGCGCTGGTCGCCGGTTTGCCCGCCGCACTCGACCGGGGCGAGTTCGTGTTGCACTACCAGCCGATCGTGTCGCTGCTGGAGGGCACCATGCTGGCGGTGGAGGCGCTGGTCCGTTGGGAGCACCCGGAGTTGGGCCTGATCGGGCCGGACCGGTTCATCGGGCTGGCCGAGGAGACCGGCCTGATCGTCCGGCTCGGCGAGTGGGTGCTGCGGCGGGCCTGCGCGGACGCCGAGCGGTGGTGGCGGGAGTTCCCGGACGCCCGGCTGGTGGTCAGCGTCAACCTCGCCGCGCGGCAGGCCGACGAACCGGCCATCGTGGACACCGTGGCCGACGCGTTGCGGACCAGTGGTCTTCCCGCGGAGCTGCTCCAGCTGGAGCTGACCGAGAGCGCCGTGATGGGCAGCGCCGGTGAACCGCTGCGCAGCCTGCACCGGCTCGCCGCGCTCGGCGTCCGGCTGGCAGTGGACGACTTCGGCACCGGTTACTCCAACCTGGCGTACCTGCGCCGGTTGCCGATCCACTGCCTGAAGCTCGCCGGCCCGTTCGTCGAGGGTATCCGCGCGGACCGGACCGACGAGGCCGCCGACCACCGCGACGAACGGATCGTCGACGCGTTGGTCCGGCTGGCGCACGCCCTGGAGCTGTGGGTCACGGCCGAGGCGGTGGAAACCGGCGTGCAGGCGGAACGGCTGCGGGCGCTGCGCTGCGACACCGGGCAGGGCCGCTTCTTCGGTGCCCCGGCCCCGGCCGACGCGATCACCGCCCGGCTGCGCGGCGACGGAGCACTGCCGTGAGCGGGAGACCGGTGCGTTCTGGGCGGCGACGCAGCACTGCCGTGCGCGGGGGACCGTTGCGGTCCGGGCGGCGGCGACGGAGGGTGGCGACGTGGACCTGACGGACTCGCAGACGGTGGTGACCGTGGTGGCCGGGCTGGCCATCCTGGCCGGGTTGGCCGGCGTGGTGGTGCCCGGTCTGCCGGCGCTGCCGCTGTGCTGGGGTGGCGTGCTGGTCTGGGCCGTGTTCGGCGGTGCCGGCCTGGCCGGCTGGGCGGTGTTCGCCGCCGTCACCCTGGTCGCCGCGAGCGGCGCCGTGATCAAGTACGCGTGGCCCGGCCGGAACCTGAAGCGTACCGGTGTGCCGACGTCCACGCTGCTCGCCGGCGGGGTGCTCGGCATCATCGGGTTCTTCGTGGTGCCGTTCGTCGGGTTGGTGCTCGGCTTCGTGGCGGGGGTGTGGGCAGCGGAGCGGCTGCGGCTGGGCAGCAACCAGCTCGCCTGGCCGTCCACCGTGCAGGCCCTCAAGGCCGCCGGCCTGTCGATCCTCGTGGAGTTCCTGGCCGGCATGATCATTGCGGCCCTCTGGGTAGCCGGCCTCCTCCTGACCTGACCCCCCACCGCCCGGCGTGATCAAGAGGTTTGCGTCAGGAATCGGGCCCCGTTTGACGCAAACCTCTTGATCACGCGGGGAAAGGGGGCGCGGGGCACTTTTGGGTACGGGCGGCGTGCCCGTGCGTGAGAGAGAGGCGTGCCCCGCGCCACCGGTGTCGGGCGGTCCGAGCGCCCGGGGTGGGGCCCTGATCGGGCCTGGTCACTGGTCCAGGATGCGGGCCGGGGTGGCCGGACGGCAACGCAATTAGCCCGCCGGCGGTGAGATTCCCACCGCCTACGTATTGACCACCTTGATCGGCCGGGTCGACACTTTGCCCACTCGCACGCGGAACCACCTCAGGGAGGTGTGCAGTGGCCACGACGCCCGTGCCGACCGCCGAGCAACCGATGGACGACGACGCCCGACGGCTCGCTGAACTCGGCTACAAACAGGAACTACGCCGCAAGTGGAGTGGCTTCTCCAACTTCGCCATCTCCTTCTCGATCATCTCGATCCTGGCCGGTTGCTTCACCACCTTCGGTCAGGCGTGGAACAACGGCGGGCCGGTCGCCGTCTCCTGGGGCTGGCCGCTGATCTCACTGTTCATCCTGATCATCGGCTTCTGCATGGCGGAGCTGGTGTCGGCGTACCCGACAGCGGGCGGGATCTACTGGTGGGCGGCCACCATGGGTCGCCCCGTGCACGGCTGGTTCACCGGCTGGTTGAACCTGATCGGTCTGGTGGCGGTCACCGCCTCGGTCGACTACGGCTGCGCGACGTTCCTCAACCTCACCCTGTCGGCGCTCTTCGACGGCTGGGCCGGGACGCTGCGGCAGGCGTTCATGCTCTTCGTGATCATCCTGGTGCTGCACGGGTTGATCAACATCTTCGGGCACCGGATCATCGACGTACTCCAGAACGTCTCGGTCTGGTGGCACGTGGCCGGCGCGGCCGTCGTGGTGGCCATCCTGGTCTTCGTTCCCGACAACCACCAGAGCTTCCAGTTCGTGTTCACCGAGCGGTTCAACAACTCCGGCTTCGGCGACGGCGACATCGGTGGGCTGACGTTCTGGTTCTACGTGCTGCCGCTGGGTTTCCTGCTCACCCAGTACACGATCACCGGCTTCGACGCCTGCGCGCACGTCTCCGAGGAGACCCGGGGCGCGTCGCAGGCCGCGGCCCGTGGCCTCTGGCAGTCGATCTTCTACTCGGCGGTCGGTGGCTGGATCCTGCTGCTGGCGTTCCTCTTCGCGGCCACCGACGTCGAGGCGGTCAACGCTGCCGGCGGCTTCTCCGGCGCCATCTTCGAGTCCGCGCTGACCCCGGTCTTCTTCAAGATCGTCATCATCATCTCCACCATCGGCCAGTTCTTCTGCGGCATGAGCTGTGTGACCTCGATGAGCCGCATGGCGTACGCGTTCAGTAGGGACCGGGCGGTGCCCGGATGGCGGCTCTGGTCGACCGTCGACCGCAACGGCACCCCGGTCAACGCCATCATCGGCGCCACGGTGGCCGGTCTGGTGCTGACCCTGCCGGCGCTCTACGAGAGCTCCGCCGGCATCCCGATCGCCTTCTACGCGGTGGTCTCCGTCGCGGTGCTCGGGCTCTACCTGTCGTTCCTCATCCCGATCGCGCTGCGGCTGCGGATGGGCGACCGGTTCGTGCCCGGCCCGTGGACGCTCGGCCGCAGGTACAAACTGCTCGGCTGGATCGCGGTGATCGAGATCGCGATCATCGCCGTGTACTTCGTGCTGCCGATCGTGCCCGCCGGCGTACCCGGTAACGACGGGTTCACCTGGTCGGCGGTGAACTACGCGCCGTTGGCCGTGGGCGGGGTGCTGCTGGTCGTCGCCGTCTGGTGGTACGCCTCGGCCCGCAAGTGGTTCACCGGCCCGGTCCGTACCGTCGAGCAACCCACGCCAGCGGTCGACCCGACGCCGGCCGACGGCCCGGCCTGATCAGCGCCCGGCGGGACGGGCGGTGCGGCCGTCCCGCCGGGTTTGCCGCCCGTGCCGCCGGGGGCATTGACGGTGATCCGGTTTGCCAGTAGACCTTGGTGATGGAGGCCCGCGAATGAGGAAAGCACCGCTCACGCTGGAACAACTGCGGGTCGCCGTCGCCGAGGGTGAGATCGACACCGTGGTGCTGGCCCTCGTCGACATGCAGGGTCGTCTCCAGGGCAAACGGTTCCACGCGCCGTTCTTCCTCGACCAGGTGGTCGCGAACGGCAGCGAGGGGTGCAACTACCTGCTCGCCGTCGACGTGGACATGAACACCGTCGACGGGTACGCGATGTCGAGCTGGGAGCGCGGCTACGGCGACTTCGCGATGGTGCCCGACTTCGCCACCCTGCGCCGCATGCCCTGGCAGCCCGGGTCCGCCCTGCTGCTGGCCGACCTGACCTGGCTGGACGGCTCGGGAGACGTGGTCGCCTCGCCCCGGCAGATCCTGCGCCGGCAACTGGACCGGCTGGCCGAGCACGGGCTGACCGCGTACGCCGGCACCGAGCTGGAGTTCGTGCTGTTCCGCGACTCGTACGAGGACGCCTGGCGGCGCGGCTACCGCGACCTCACCCCAGCCAATCAGTACAACGTGGACTACTCGCTGCTCGGCACCGCCCGGGTGGAGCCGCTGCTGCGCCGCATCCGCACCGAGATGGCCGGCGCCGGGCTCACCCCGGAGAGCGCCAAGGGCGAGTGCAACCTCGGCCAGCACGAGATCGCCTTCCGGTACGACGAGGCGGTGGCCTGCGCCGACCACCACGTCATCTACAAGAACGGGGCCAAGGAGATCGCCGCCCAGGAGGGCATGGCGATCACCTTCATGGCCAAGCCGAACGAGCGGGAGGGCAACTCCTGCCACATCCACTTCTCGCTGCGGGACTCGTCGGGCTCGTCGGCGATGCTCGGCGACGGGCCGGCGCACCTGAGCGAGACCGGGCAGCGGGTGCTCGCCGGGTTGTTGGCCACCATGCGGGAGTTCAGCCTGCTCTTCGCCCCGAACATCAACTCCTACAAGCGGTACCAGCCGGGCTCGTTCGCCCCGACGGCGCTGCGCTGGGGCGTCGACAACCGCACCTGCGCGCTGCGGGTGGTCGGGCACGGGCAGGGCATGCGGGTGGAGAACCGGGTGCCCGGCGCCGACGTCAACCCGTACCTGGCGATCGCCGGGCTGGTCGCCGGCGCGTTGCACGGCATCGACGGTGGGTTGGAGTTGGGGCAGGAGTGCACCGGCAACGCGTACGACGACCCGGAGGCCGAGCGCGTCCCCACCACGTTGCGCGACGCCCTGGCCCTGTGGGAGGGCTCGACGGTGGCCCGCGAGGCGTTCGGCGACGAGGTGGTCGCCCACTACGCCAACCAGGCGAGGGTCGAGCTGGCGGCCTTCGACGCGGCGGTGACGGACTGGGAGCTGACCCGTGGCTTCGAACGCCTCTGACCGCGCCGTCCGGGCCTCCGCTGGGTCTCGGGGCCGCCACTGGAGTCGATCATGAAGTTGTGGTGGGCGGTAGGTCGGTTGAGGCGTGCTTTGTCCGGCACCACAACTTCATGATCGACGAGGGAAGGGGTGGGTGGGGGCGTGACAGTTGTTGTTGACCCGGCCTCCGGGCAGGGGTTCCGGGAGGTTCCTGGGGCCTCGGTGGGGGACGTCGACGCCGCTGTCGCGCGGGCGGCGGCCGCGTTCGAGGCGTGGCGGGAGGTCGGGCCGGGGGACCGGGCGCGGTTGCTGCGGCGGTTCGCCGCCGTTGTCGACGCGCACGTGGACGAGCTGGCCGGGCTGGAGGTGCGCAACTCCGGGCACACCATCGGCAACGCCCGCTGGGAGGCCGGCAACGTCCGGGACGTGCTCGACTACTACGCCGGTGCCCCGGAGCGGCTGACCGGCCGGCAGATCCCCGTGCCCGGTGGGCTGGACGTCACCTTCCACGAGCCACTCGGTGTGGTCGGCGTGATCGTGCCCTGGAACTTCCCGATGCCGATCGCCGCCTGGGGGTTCGCCCCGGCGCTCGCCGCCGGCAACACGGTGGTGCTCAAACCCGCCGAGTTGACCCCGCTCACCGCGCTGCGCCTGGCCGAGCTGGCCCGTGAGGCGGGCCTGCCCGACGACGTCTTCACAGTGATCCCGGGAGCCGGTGACGTGGTGGGGGAACGGTTCGTCAGCCACCCGGCGGTCCGCAAGATCTGCTTCACCGGCTCCACCGAGGTCGGCACCCGGATCATGGCCGGCTGCGCCGCCCAGGTGAAGCGACTCACCCTGGAGCTGGGCGGCAAGAGCGCCAACATCGTGTTCGCCGACGCCGACCTGGAACGCGCTGCCGCTACCGCGCCGGGCGCGGTCTTCGACAACGCCGGCCAGGACTGCTGCGCACGGTCGCGGATCCTGGTCCAACGTCCGGTGTACGACCGGTTCCTGGAACTGCTCGAACCAGCGGTACGCGCGGTACGCGTCGAGGACCCGTCCCGCGACACCGCCGAGATGGGGCCGCTGATCTCCGCCGCCCAGCGGGACCGGGTCGCCGGTTACCTCACCGGTGCGACAGTCGCCTTCACCGGCTCCTGCCCCGACGGCAGCGGTTTCTGGCACGCGCCCACGGTACTGCTGGCCGACTCGCCAGCCGACCGGCACTGGCGGGAGGAGATCTTCGGCCCGGTGGTCTCGGTGCTGCCGTTCGACGACGAGGCGGACGCGATCCGGCTCGCCAACGACACCGAGTACGGCCTCTCCGGCTCGATCTGGACCCGGGACGTCGGTCGGGCCCTGCGCCTGGCCCGTGCCGTCGACTCGGGCAACCTCAGCGTCAACTCGCACTCCTCGGTGCGCTACTGGACCCCGTTCGGCGGGATGAAGCGCTCCGGGCTCGGCCGTGAGCTGGGCCCGGACGCGCTGCACTCCTTCACCGACGTCAAGAACGTCTTCATCGCGACAGAGGAGTGAGGCCAGTGCAGGGTCGGTTGCAGGACCGGGTGGCAGTGGTCACCGGAGCGGGCAGCGGCATCGGGTTGGCCACCGTGCGGCGGTTCGCCGCCGAGGGGGCCCGGGTGGTCTGCGTGGACATCGACGCGGAGGCCGGCGCGAAGGCCGCGCAGGAGTGCGGCGGCGAGTTCGTGGCCACCGACGTGGCCGACGAGTCGGCGGTACGCGACCTGTTCGACGGGGTGGCCGACCGGCACGGCCGGGTGGACATCGCGTTCAACAACGCCGGCATCTCACCGCCGGACGACGACTCCATCCTGGACACCGGCCTGGACGCCTGGGAGCGGGTGCTGCGGGTCAACACCACGAGCGTCTACCTGTGCTGCAAGTACGCCATTCCGCACATGCGGCGGCAGGGCAAGGGCTCGATCATCAACACCGCGTCGTTCGTGGCGTTGATGGGCGCGGCGACGTCGCAGATCGCGTACACCGCCAGCAAGGGCGGGGTGCTGGCGATGACCCGGGAGCTGGGGGTTCAGTTCGCCCGGGAGGGCATCCGGGTGAACGCGCTCTGCCCCGGCCCGGTCGCCACCCCGTTGCTGCTGGAGCTCTTCGCCGCCGACCCGGAACGGGCCGCCCGCCGGCTGGTGCACGTGCCGATGGGCCGCTTCGGGCAACCGGAGGAGATCGCCGCCGCGGTGGCGTTCCTGGCCAGTGACGACGCCTCGTTCATGACCGCCGCGCAGTTCGTGGTCGACGGTGGCATCACCGGTGCCTACGTGACCCCCCTGTGAGGAGCGCGAGGAGTGAGCCGGGTGTGCGAGTCCCGCAGCCGCGAACGGTGCCAACTCAGCGAAGGCCGCTGATCGGGGTCAGCGCGTACGTCGAGCCGGCCGACTGGGCTGTCTGGCGGGGTGTGCGGGCGGTGCTGGTGCCGGAGGCGTACACCCGGGCGGTGACGGCCGCCGGTGGCCGGGCGGTGGTGCTGCCGCCCGACGACGTGGACGCGGACGTGGTGGGTGTGCTGGACGGGTTGTTGCTGGCCGGTGGCGCGGACGTCGGTCCGGGGCGGTACGGCCAGCCGACCGACCCGCGCACCGAGGATCGGCCGGACCGGGACGCCGGCGAGCTGACGGTGTTGGCCGCCGCGCTCGCCGCCGGGCTGCCGGTGCTGGGCGTGTGCCGGGGGATGCAGTTGCTCGCGGTCGCGTACGGTGGCGCCCTGCACCAGCACCTGCCCGACGTGGTGGGTCACGAGGCGCACCGTCCGGCGCCCGGCGTGTACGGGGCGCACCCGGTGCGGTTCGCGCCGGGGAGCCTGGCCGCGTCGGTGCTGGCGGGGGTCGACCGGGTCAACTCGTACCACCACCAGGCGGTGGCCGACCCGGGCCGGCTCACGGTGACCGGGTGGGCGGGGGACGGGGTGGTCGAGGCGGTGGAGGATCCGGAGCGGCCGTTCGTGCTCGGGGTGCAGTGGCATCCGGAGAACGAGCGGGATCCCCGTCCGATCACGGCGTTGGTGCGGGCGGCTGACCAGCGGGTGTGACTGAGATCGCCCCCGCCGGTCGATGGCCCGGATGGGAGGATCGACGGATGGGCAAGGTCTACCCGGAGATCGACGGTCGTCTGCGTGAGTTCATCGCGGCCCAGCCGCTCTTCTTCGTGGCCACCGCGCCGTCCGGTGCCGAGGGGCACGTCAACGTGTCGCCGAAGGGCATGCGGGGCACGTTCGTGATCCTCGGGCCGCACCGGGTGGCCTACCTCGACTATCACGGCAGCGGCGCGGAGACCATCGCCCACCTGCGGGACAACGGCCGGATCACGCTGATGTTCTGTGCCTTCGACGGCCCGCCGAAGATCGTCCGGTTGCACGGTCGGGGCAGCAGCGTCGCGGTGACCGAGGACGGGTTCGCCGATCGGCTCGCCGAGTTTCCGGCACCGCCGGACGTGCACGCCGTCCGGGCTGTCATCAGTGTCGAGGTCGAGCGGGTCAGTGACTCCTGCGGCTACGCGGTGCCACTGATGGACTTCCGGGCCGAACGTGATCTGTTGCTCACCTCACACTCCCGCCGCAGCGCCGACGACCTGGTCGTCTACCGGGCCACCAGGAACGCGGCGAGCATCGACGGCCTGCCGGTCTTCTGACCCGTCGGCGCACCGGGATCACCGCCGTTCGACGCCGTGGTCGTCAGTACTGTCCGGTGCCCGACGGTTCAGGCGTAGCTAACCAGCGTCCGGCGCTCGTGATGCGTTACGTTGCCGGTTCGCTTGGGTACAAGTCGGAGCACGGCGGGTGAAGATCAACGGTCGAGGGGTACGGCCGGAGCGGGAGGCTGCATGAGCTCGGCCCAGGGGGGCGCGGACATCGGGCATCCCGGCGTGTCCGGTCACGAGACTTCCCCGATGCTGGCTGCCGCCTTCTCGGCCGGTGGCGAGATGGGCGACCGGTTGGCCCGCTTCGACTGGTCCTCCGGCCCGCTGGGTGAGCCCGGTCAGTGGCCCCCGGCGCTCACCACCGCGGTCGGGATGATGCTCGCCTCCAGTTCCCCGATCGTGATGTTCTGGGGCGACGAGCAGTTGGCCTTCTACAACGACGCGTACCGGCCGACCATCGGCGCCAAGCATCCGGACGTGATCGGCCAGCCGGCCCGCGCGTACTGGTCGGAGACGTGGGCGGTGCTCGGTCCGCTGCTCGACGGGGTACGGCGCACCGGGCGCTCCTACCGGGGCGAGGACCATCCCTTCCTGCTGGACCGGCACGGCTTCGTCGAGCAGACGTACTTCAACGTCTCGTACGACCCGATCCGGGGCGACGACGGTTCGGTCAGTGGCGTCTACTGCATCGTCAGCGAGACCACCGGGCGGGTGCTCGGTGAGCGCCGGCTGCGGGCGCTCTCCGAGCTGGGTGCCGAGCTGAGCGACATCGGCAGCGGCGTGGAGCTGGGCCGGACCGCCGCCGGTGTGCTCGGCCGGTACCGGGCCGACGTGCCGTTCGCCCTGATCTATCTGGTTGACGAGAACGATCAGGCCATCCTGGCCGGCAGCACCGGCACCACCCCACCCACCGCTGATGTCACCCAGCTGCTGACCCGGTTGATCGCCGATGGTTCGCCCGCCACCGTCGAGGTGGCCGGTCTGCTCGACGCGTCGCCGGTCGACGCCGCCGACCGGGCCCTCGTGCTGCCGCTCACGGCGACCAACCAGACGGTCGGCGCGCTGATCGTCGGCGTGGCCCGCCAGCTGCCGCTCAGCGACGACTACCGCAACTTCCTCGACCTGGTCGCCGCCCAGATCTCCAAGGCGCTCGGCACCCAGCGGGCGTACGAGGAGGAGCGGGCCCGGGCCGCCGAGCTGGCCGCGCTGGACCGGGCGAAGACCAACTTCTTCGCCAACGTCAGCCATGAGTTCCGCACCCCACTGACCCTGGTGCTCGGCCCGCTGGAGGACATGCTGGCCGACCCGGAGCTGCCCGCCGCCGAGACCGACCGGCTCACCATGATGCACCGCAACGCGCTGCGCCTGCTCAAGCTGGTCAACACCGTGCTGGACTTCTCCCGGCTGGAGTCGGGCCGGCTCGCCGCCCGCTACCAGCCCACCGATCTCGCCGGTTACACTGCCCGGCTGGCCAGCACCTTCCGCTCCGCCACCGACCGGGCCGGGTTGCGGCTGGTGGTGGACTGTCCGCCGCTGCCCACCGCGGTCTTCGTCGACCGGGACATGTGGGAGAAGATCGTCCTCAACCTGGTGTCGAACGCCGTCAAGTTCACCTTCGACGGCGAGATCCGCGTGCGGATCCGGGCCGTGCAGGGCGCGGCCCGGTTGGAGGTGACCGACACTGGCATCGGCATCGTGCCGGAGGAGCTGCCGCACGTCTTCGAACGGTTCCACCGGGTGCCGGGGGTGCGGGCACGCACCCACGAAGGCACCGGCATCGGCCTCGCGCTGGTCCGCGAGCTGGTCGAGATGCACGGCGGTGAGGTCGGACTGACCAGTCAGGTCGACGTGGGCAGCACCTTCACGGTGACCGTTCCGTTCGGCTCGGCGCACCTGCCGGCGGAACGGGTGGTGGCGTTCGACCCCCTGCCCCTCGGTGAGCCCGAGCAGGCCCGACTCTTCGTGGCGGAGACCGCGCTGTGGGCCGGTGTCGCGCCGGCACCCGAGGTCGACCGCCGGCCGGCGACGGCCCCGCCGGCCGGCCGGATCCTGGTCGTCGACGACAACGCCGACCTGCAGGAGCACGTCAGCCGGCTGCTCTCCCCGACCTGGGAGGTGGTCACCGCCAACGACGGGCTCGACGCCCTGCCGATGGCCCGCGAGGGCGGGTTCGACCTGGTGCTCACCGACGTGATGATGCCCCGGCTGGACGGGTTCGGGCTGGTGAGCGCGTTGCGCGCGGACCCGCGTACCCGGCATGTGCCGATCGTGCTGCTCTCTGCCCGCGCCGGCTCCGCGGAGGCCGTCGCCGGCCTCGCCGTCGGCGCCGACGACTACCTCACCAAGCCGTTCTCCGCCCAGGAGCTGATCGCCCGGGTGCGGGCCAACGTGGAACTGGGCCAGTTGCGCGGGCAGATCATCCGCCGGCTCCGGGCGTTGGCCGACGCGGCGGTGGCGGTGAACACCGCCCGATCCACCGCCGACGTGCTCCAGGTCGCCGCCCGGCACGCGTTGAGCCTCGCCGAGGCGGCCCGGGTCGTGGTCAGCGCGGCCGAGGCCCGCTTCGAGGCGGACGGCGGTGGCACCACCGCCGCCGACCCGTCCTTCGTGGCCGAGCTGACCGGCACCGCCGGTAGGAAGCTCGGTGAGCTGCAGGTCTGGCGGGCGCACGGCGACGAGGCGCAGGCCGACGACGCGGCGCTGACCCAGCTGGCCCGGCTCGTCGGCGTGCGACTGGAGAACGCCCAGCTCTACGAAGCCGAACACCGCATCGCCACCACCCTGCAGCACAGCCTGCTGCCCCGGTCGCTGCCGCAGTTGCCCGGCGCGGTGGTGGCCAGCCGCTACCTGCCCGGCAGCGCCGACGTCGAGGTCGGCGGCGACTGGTACGACGCTGTCGCGTTGAACGGCGACGAACTGGTGCTGGTCATCGGGGACGTGGTCGGCAAGGGCGTCCCGGCCGCCGCGGCGATGGGCCAGCTGCGCAACGCGCTGCGGGCGTACGTGCTGGAGGGCTTCGATCCGGGTGAGTCGCTGACCCGGCTCAACCGGCTGGTCGGCTCCACCGAGGGCCGATCCTTCGCGACGGTGGTCTGCCTGATGTTCAACCCCCGCACCGGTCGGCTGCGGTACGCGAGCGCCGGTCACCCGTCCCCACTGCTGATCACCGGAGGCGACGTGGCGTTCCTGCACGACCGGGCGCTCGGTCCACCGGTCGGCGCCCTCCCCGGTGCCACCTACGAGTCGGCCGAGGCCGAGTTGCCGGCCGGCAGTCGGCTGCTGCTCTACACCGACGGGCTGATCGAGGACCGTCAGCTCGGCATCGACGCCTCCCTGGCCCAGCTCCGCGTCGACGCGGCCGCCCCGAGTGAGCACGTGGTGGACCTGATCGACGCGGTGGTCGAGCGGGTCACCGGGCGGCCGCGCCGCGACGACGTCGCCGTCCTCGCCCTGGAGGCGGCGGAGCTGAACCGCTTCGCGCTGCGGCTGCCGGCGGACCCGACCCGGCTCAGCGTGCTGCGCAAGCGGCTGGAGGACTTCCTGGTCGCGCACTCCGTCGGCGAGACCGACCTGTTCGACCTGACCGTCGCCGTGTCCGAGGCCGCCGCCAACGCCATCGAGCACCCGATCCACCCCGCCGAGGCCATGATCAGTGTGGAGGTGGCCATCGAGGGTCGGACGGTGACGGCCACGGTGCGCGACAGCGGGCAATGGCGGGAGTCGACCGGCTCCGGCTTCCGGGGCCGCGGTCTGGCCCTGATCCGAGCGCTCGGCGACCTGTCGGTGCGGCGTACCGATGAGGGCACCGAGGTGACGCTGCGCCGGCAGCTGCAGGACTGACCGCGCGCCCGGCGGCGGCCGGGCACCCTGGGCCGGAGGGGGACTGCGACGCCGGCCCTAGGCCGGGTCGAGCCAGCTCTGCTCGCCGAGGCCGGAGATCTCCAGCACGCGACGGACCTGCCGGGACGGACGAACGGTGAGCGTGCCCGGAACCTGCTGGGCGAGCCGGACCAGGGCGTGGATGGCGGCCGAGTCGAAGAAGGTGACAGCGCTCAGGTCGAGAGTGATCTTCCCGGCGGGCTCGCGCAGGGCGGTCTGGAGCATCGTGTCCGCGGTCGCCATGTCGACTTCACCGGCCACCACCACGTAGAGGTGGCCGTCGTCGAGTTCGGCGCTGGCGGAGAAGACAGGCGGTGCTCCCCCTTGATCCACGCAGACACCTTGACACAGCCGTCCAGACAGGGCAACAACCTCCACCGGGCGGCCGTGGCGCGGCTCACCGGCGGTCCCGGCGATAGGCTTGCGCCATGACCGTCCGCCCGCCGCTGACACCAGGCACGCTCTCCCCGATGCGACCGGTGCCGTCCCAGATCGCCCGACCGGAGTACGTGGGCAAGACGAGCCCGCGACAGTGGCGTGGCTCGCACGTGCAGACGCCGGAGACCATCGAGAAGATGCGGGTCGCCAGCCGGCTCGCCGCCCAGGCCACCCAGCTCGCCGGCGAGCACTGCAAGCCCGGCGTGACCACCGACGAGATCGACAAGGCGGTGCACGAGTTCCTCTGCGACCACGGCGCGTACCCGTCGACGCTCGGCTACAAGGGCTTCCCGAAGTCCTGCTGCACCAGCCTGAACGAGGTCATCTGCCACGGCATCCCGGACTCCACGGTCCTGACCGACGGCGACATCATCAACGTCGACGTGACCGCGTACATCGGTGGGGTGCACGGTGACACCGATGCCACCTTCTTGGTCGGCGAGGTCAGCGAAGAGGCCCGGCTGCTGGTCGAGCGGACCCACGAGGCGATGATGCGCGGCATCCGCGCGGTCGCCCCGGGCCGCCAGATCAACGTCGTGGGCCGGGTCATCGAGTCGTACGCCAAGCGGTTCGGCTACGGCGTGGTCCGCGACTTCACCGGCCACGGCATCGGCGAGGCATTCCACAGCGGCCTCTACGTGCCGCACTACGACAGCCCGCGCCCCACGGACATCATGGAGCCGGGCATGACGTTCACCATCGAGCCGATGATCACCCTGGGCACCTACCAGTACGACATGTGGGACGACGGGTGGACCGTGGTCACCAAGGACCGGAAGTGGACGGCACAGTTCGAGCACACCATCGTGGTGACCGACGACGGCCACGAGATCCTGACGCTTCCATGAGTGACACCCCTGCGGCGCTGCGTGAGGCGCACCACGCGGACGTCTCCGGCGGCTGGCTGCGCCCGGCCGTCTTCGGCGCGATGGACGGCCTGGTCACCAACATCGCCCTGATCGCCGGCGTCGGCGGCGGTGGGGTGTCGCCCCGCAGCATCGTGCTCACCGGCACTGCCGGCCTGGTGGCCGGCGCGATCTCGATGGGGCTCGGCGAGTACACCAGCGTGCGCTCCGCCAACGAGCAGGTCGCCGCCGAGGTGGCGAAGGAGCGCCGGGAGCTGGAACGGCACCCCGAGGCGGAGGCCCGGGAGCTGGCCGACGCGTGGGTGGCCCGGGGTCTGCCCCGCGACCTCGCCACCCAGGTCGCCGAGGCGGTGCGGCGCGACCCGGAGGAGGCGCTGCGGGTGCACGTCCGCGAGGAGTTGGGCGTCGACCCCGACGACCAGCCCAGCCCGTGGGCCGCGGCGATCTCGTCGTTCCTGTTCTTCTCGATCGGCGCGCTGGTTCCGCTGTTGCCGTACCTGCTCGGCGCCACCGAACTCTGGCTGACCCTCGCCGTCGGCGGGCTGGGGTTGTTCGCCGCCGGTGCCGTGGTGGCCCGCTTCACCAACCGTCCGTGGTGGACCAGTGGGCTGCGCCAGCTGCTTCTGGGCGCTGCGGCGGCCGGCGCCACCTACGTGATCGGCGCGCTGATCGGTGTGTCGGGCGGGCTGTGAAGCGCGTCAGGTGCTGAGCAGCTCGTCGATGGTGCCGTCGACGGCGCGACCACGGGCGGCCAGCTCCTCGGCCTGCCGGGCCAGCACCACACCCACCTCGGTCATGTCCGCGCCGGCCAGACCGGTGCGGCGTACCGCGTCCCCCGGGTCACGGAAGTAGGTGCGACTCAGCAGGCCGGTCACCGTGGCCGCCGCCAACCGGGCCTCACCGAGCATCAGCAGGGCCTGGTCGGTCTCGTACCACTCGGCGAGCCGGGCCGCCCGGGAGTGTGCCGCGCTGCCCCGGTACCACGCCTGCCGGGCCGCGGCGCTGAACTCCGCCGGCCGGGCCCGGGCCAGCCGGCCCAGATGTTCGTCGCGCAGCGTCCGCAACCAACCCGTCGGATCGTGCAACGCCTGCGTGGTGACGTACCGGTCGGCGGTCAGCGGCCAGAGCGGGGTGAGCACCCGGGCCTGGGCCAGGTAGTCGTCGGCGGCGGCCACGGTCAGGTCGACGAGCACCCCGTCCACCCGCCGGGTCGCGGGCGGCGGACCGGTCCCGGGTCGGTAGGTGACCACCAGCATGCCCGCCTCGCGGTCCCCACCGCCGTCGTCGTCACCGTGCGCCAGTGGCCCGTGCACCGCGATCGCGAGCACGTCGGCCGGGAACCGCCGTTGGACGGCCTCGGCGACCCGCTCCGCGACCGTCCACCGTCGGTCGTCGAGACCCCGGTCGACACTGGCCTGTTCACTCACGGGTCCGCCTTTCGCTACCGAACGTCAGCCTAGCCAGCCGACGGCGGACCGTCGGGCGCGCCGCGCCCGGTGGGGGCCAGCCGGAAGATGTGGATCTCCCGGTCACCGGCCCGCTGCACGTACGTCCGGTACGCGGGCCACTCGGTAACCAGCAGCTGCCACAACCGGTCCCGTTCGGCGCCGGTCGCCCGCTCGGCCCGCACCGCCACCCGCCGGCCCTTCACGTCCACCTCGGCGGTGGGATCGGCGAGCAGGTTCATCGCCCAACCGGGGTGGTGCGTCTGCCCCCAGTTGGAGCCGATCACGACGTACGCGTCGCCGTCGGGCACGTAGACGAGCGGATTGCTGCGCGGCTTGCCGGAGCGGCGGCCGGTCGTGGTGATCACCAGGGACGGGATCAGGCCGAGCGCCACCACCCGGCCCCGGGTGAGGCGACCGACCATCCGATCGGCGGGGACCAGCAGCCGTGCGGCCGCGCCGAACCAACGATGATGACCGAGCCGACGGGTGACTCTTCCCAGCACTGACACGCCGATCAGTCTGCCGGCTGCCCGGCCCCGACGGCACCCCTGAGCGGTCCCCTTTCGGTCGCCGGTGGATCAGTCAGTCCAGCCGCCGTTCGATCGGCAGCCGGGTCCTGGTGAACAGGCCTGCCCCGAGCATCGCCACCACCGGCACCAGCACCAGGACCCCGAGCGTGGGCCACGGCACCAGAAAGGGGTACGGGTCGGGCACCGGCCAGTCGCCGGCGTACTGCCGGTTCACCGACACCAGCACGATCGCGGCGGTGCCGAGGCCGGCGACGATGCCGAGCACCGAACCGAGTCCGGCGATGACGCCGGCCTGGCAGATCGCCAGCAGTCGACGTACCGCCGGGGCCGCGCCGACGGCCGCGAGGGTGGTCAGCTCGGCGCGCCCCTCGGCGGCGGCGAGCGCGGTGGCGATCCCGGCGGCCCCCACAGTGATCAGCCCGGCCGCCGCCGCGAGCAGCAGCAGCAGCGGTGAGATGTCGCGCGGCGCGCCGCCGTACTCCACGGTCAGCGAGAACGTCCCGAAGGAACGCAGCGCGGCGGCGAACCGTGCCTGCTGTTCCTCGTCCGGAGGGGTCGTGGTGCCGACCACCCAGCCGGTCGGGGACCAGCCCAGGTCGAGTTGTCGGGCCGCGGAGGTGGACAACAGCAGGCGGGCGGAGCCCGCCGCCTCGGGCAGCGCGTACCCCGGCAGGTCGCGGACGATGGCCGGAGCGTCCGGTGTGGCTTCGGCGTTGAAGACGCGGACGGTCACCAGGCCGTCGTGCAGGTAGCGCGGGTCGGTCACCACCACCCCACCGGAGCGCAGCACCGCCGTGGCGGCGGCGGTGGTCGCCGGATCCGCGCCGGTGAGAAGTGGCAGCGCGAAGCCGTCGTCCACGCCGGGCTGGACGTAGCCGCCGTAGTAGTCCGCCTCGCGGATCTGGCAGCGTGGGTCGGCCCGCGCCTGCTGGCGGTGCGCGGCGGGCAGACGGTCACCGGGCTGCCACGGACAGGCCTGGCTCGACGGGAGGACGGGCGCCACGTCGCAGTATCGGGCGCCCGTCGGGTCGCAGTTGGGCGCGTACACGGTGGCGACCGCGTCGACCCCCAACTGCTCCCGGGCCGCGTCGGCGACCTGCGCCAGGGTGGGCTGGCCGTCCGGCCGGTTCGCGTACACCAGCATGTGACCGGTCGGCAGCGCCGGCCGGTAGGCGCGCGAGTCGCGGGCGCCGTCGCTGGCCAGGTAACCGCCGAGCGCGACGCTGCTGGCGACGGCGGCCATCACGGCGCAGATGGCCGGTGCCGCGGCGGCCCGGTTGCGGCTGGCGTCGCGCAGCGCGATCCGTGGTGCCAGCGGCAGCACCCGGCCGAGGCGGGCCAGTACGCCGAGCAGCGTGGGAGCGCAGCAGACCAGCCCCAACTCACCGAGGATCAGCCCGGTGAGGATCACCGCCGGGGAGGTCCGGGTGGCGCCGAACGCCGCCAGGCCCGCGCCACCGGCCACCAGTGTCAGCCCGAGCGCCAACCACGAGCCCTGGGACTTCGCCGGGGTGCGTCGCCCGGCGAGCCCGGCGCTGACGTCCTGCCGGGCGGCGGTCCAGGCCGGTGCCAGCGCGGCGAGCACCCCGGCCAGCACCGCGACCCCGGCGAGGAGCGCCAGCGCTGTCGGCCAGCAGCGGTAGCCGCCGAAGCGGGCGCTGAAGACGTACTGCTCCATCAGCGGGCGACCGGCGAACGCCGCGCCGACGCCGACCACCAGGCCGACGGCGGCCCCCAGCACGCCCAGCACCACACCGTCGGCCAGGACGATTCGGCGGAGCTGGGCCGCGTCCCCACCGGCCACCGCCACCAGCGCCAGATCCCGCCGCCGACGGCGGACGCCGACGGCGAAGGCCGGCCCGACCAGCAGGATGACCTCCAGCAGCCCGAGGCCGGCGATGAGGACCCCGGTGCTCAGATCGTTGGCGCTGCTCTGCCGGATCGACCCGAGCCACGTCCGGTCCGTCGCGGTCGGTGAGTCGACCAGGTGCCGGGCGGTGACCACCACCCCCCGGTCGTTGAGTCGGGACACCAGCTCGTCGTCCACTGTGCCCGGCAGGTCGGCCAGCCAGACGCTGTCCGTCTCCGGGCCGGTTGCCGGCACGGCTCCCGGGTGCAGCGCCACCACCGGCCCGAGGTCGTCGGGGAACTCGACCACCCCCACCACCGTGTACGCCCTGCTCCCGTCGGCGGTCGCCACGGCATGGCCGAGACGCAGGTCGAAGTGGCGCAGCGTCACCGGACTGACAGCCACCTCACCGGGCTGTTGCGGCGCCCGGCCGGCCCGGAACCGCACCAGCCCGCGGGCCAACGGGTCGGTGAGGTCCAGCACCCGACCGTTCACCACCTCGTCGCGGTGCGGGCCGCGCAGGGTCAGCGGGACGCGCGGACGCACCTCGGTCACCCGGCTGCCCGGTCCCAGCAGCGCGGTCATCTGGGCCGCCGTCACCTTCGACGGGGGTCTGCCGTCGGTGGTGTACCAGCCCTCACCCCACTCGTCCTGCCCCACCGGGGCGTCGGCGATCCACTGCAGTTGGGCGTCGGCCACCCCGAGCCGGCGGTCGACGCGTTCCCGTGGGGTCAGCTCGGCCATGTCGTAGCTCGCCGCCAGGAAGGCCAGCGCCGCCACCGGCATGGCGATCATCGCGAGCACCAGGATGGTCCGCCGCCGGGACCGACGTGACTCCCGCCGGGCGATCCGTAGCGCCGCCCGCCAGGAGCCGGTCAGCTCGGCGAAGCGCCGCCGGCCGACCGGGGCGGGCGGCGCGGCCGGCCGCGCGGTAGCGGTGTCGGCCCGTCCGGGGACCCGTGCCGGACGGCGGACGGTCACCGTTCGCTGCCGGACAGCAGCTGTTCGACACTGCCCAACGGTGCCGTCGTGTCGACCAGGACGCCGTCGCGGAGGAACACCACCCGGTCGGCCCAGCCGGCGTGCCGCGCCTCGTGGGTGACCAGCACGCCGGCGGCACCCGCGTCGATCCGGCGGCGCAGCAGGTGCAGCACCGCCTCACCGGTCTCGGAATCCAACGCCCCGGTGGGTTCGTCGGCGAGCACCAGCCGGCGTTCGCCCACCAGCGCGCGGGCGATCGCCACCCGCTGCTGCTGCCCGCCGGAGAGCTGGTCCGGGAACCGGTCACCCAACGCGGGCAGGCCCACCTCGGTGAGCGCGGCCATGGCCAGGGCGCGGGCCCGCCGTCCGCTGGCCCCGTCGAGTTCCAACGGGAGCGCCACGTTCTCCACCGCGCTCAGACTGCCCAGCAGGTTGAGCTGCTGGAAGATGTAGCCGATCCGGCGGCGGCGCAGCTGGGCCAGCCCGCGGCGGTCCAGCGCCCCCAGCGGTTGCCCCTCGACCCGGACCTCGCCGCCGGTCGGGCGGTCCAACCCGCCGGCGAGCGCCAGCAGGGTCGATTTTCCGGAGCCGGACGGCCCCATCACGGCGACCAGTTCGCCGGGCCGGACGACCAGGCTGACGCCGCGCAGCGCGTGCACCGCCGCCGGCCCGGTGCCGTGGGTGCGGTGGACGGCGCGGAGCTCCAGCACCGCGTCGTCCGCCCCGCTCACCGTCCTGCCCCGCTCACCGTCGTGCCTCCTCGCCGGCCCATCGAGCAGCGTCCCGCGCGTCGGCGTCCCCAGGCGGGGGAGTGGGAGGCGCCGGGCCGCTGGGCTGGTGCCGGACCAGACTGGTCTCGCAGTGGTCCAGCCAGCGCACCTCGGCCTCGGCCTGAAAGACCATCGAGTCCAGTACGAGGCGCCAGGGGAGGTCCTCCGGCCGGTTGCTGCCGTACTTCAACCGGGTCAACTCCTGCAGGGCCCGCATCGTCGCGCTGCGCTGGGCCTGCACCACCGAACGGACGTCGACCCCGGGCGTGGTCAGCGCCAACGCCAGCTTGATCGCCAGCTCGTCGCGGGGGCGGTCGGTGCGGCTGATCGGGGTGGCGAACCACAGCGCCAGGTCCGCCCGGCCGGCGTCGGTGATCTCGTACGGGCGCTGCCCGGCCTCGCT
Organism: Micromonospora sp. DH14; assembly: GCF_029809455.1. Taxonomy (NCBI): domain Bacteria; kingdom Bacillati; phylum Actinomycetota; class Actinomycetes; order Micromonosporales; family Micromonosporaceae; genus Micromonospora; species Micromonospora sp. DH14. The sequence continues at coordinate 162,147 of NZ_JARVKT010000008.1, forward strand.
CTCCGGCAACGGGCGCACCAGACCGTCCCGCTCCAGCCGGGACAGCGTGGTGTAGACCTGCCCGATGTTCAGCGGCCAGGTCGAGCCGGTCGACTCCTCGAACGCGGCGCGCAGCTGGTAGCCGTACATCTGGCCGCGTTCGAGCAGGGCGAGCAACCCGTGACGGATGGACATGGCAACGGAGTATGCATACCTGGTATGCGTACTGCAACCGGAGCAGACCGGTTCAGGTCGGTCGTCCGGGAAACGGGACAGTCAGCGGGGTCGTCCCGGCGGTCTTCCGCCACCGGGTGGCCCGCACGGCGTACTCGACCAGGGCGGCCAACGCCTGGTCCCGGTCGGCGCCGGTGGTGGACGCCAGGGCGGCCCGCCAGTGCGCGGCGGTGCGCTCCTCCACCTCGGCGGCGAGCCGCAGGGCGCTGGCCCGGTCGGTGACGGGGAACGGCAGCGCGTAACCGGCGCGGTCCGGCGGGACGACGCCACCGGCCGTGGTGAGCTGCACCACCAGCGCGTCGCGTCGGCGGCGGTGCGCCGCCTCCGCCTGGCGTGCCGCGTCCCGCGCCGCTCCGCCGAGCCGGACGCCGATCCGTCCGTAGGCGTAGATGGCCGCGTACTCGGCGGACAGCGCGGAGGCGAGCGCCTCCCCGGCGGACGGCTGCCTCACTTCAGTGCCTCCTGGTGGGTGGCCCGGGCGGCGACGATCGACCCGAGCAGTGCGGCCCGTTCCGCCTGCGCCGCGGCGCAGGCCGCGGTGGCGGACTGCTGGGCGGTCTTCTCCAGCGCCCGCAGGGCGGCCCGCGCGCCGTTCGGGTCGGCCGCCGGGGCGGTGCTCGGGGCGGCGGCCGCCGACGGCAGCGTCACGCCGATCACCCGGGCCAGCTCGGTGGCGTGCGCGGTGTGCGTCTCGGCGATCGGGTTGAGCCGGTCGGCCAGCTCGGGATGCGCTGTCGCGCTCGCCCGGTACGCGGCGGCCAGCGCGAGTGACTCGTCCACCATCGGCCGCAGCGGGTCGGGCGGTGGCGTCGGCTCATCGTCACGGTCGAAAAGATCACAGCCGGTCAGCGGCGTCACGGTGCCACCGAGCACCAGCAGTACCCCGGCGCTCAGGAGCTTTCGCCGGGAATGTCCGGATGTTTGGTCGCGCTGTGTCGTTCTGCCGATCCCCACCGGCCAAGTCAACACCATGCGTGCCCGTCCGGGGGTCACCGGCGTCGGTGCGCCGCCCGGTCCGCCGCCGGGCAGGCGCGTTACGCTCTGCGCAACCACCGGCGTGTCCACTCCGGTGGCGTGCCGGCATGGCGGGACTTCCGGTCCCCGTCGACCAGGGAGAGGTGCGGAGATGACGCAGCGTGGCCGTGCCACCAGGCCGACGGGTCGACCCCGCGACGCCGCGGGCCCCCGTGGCGGTGACCTCGCCGCGCGGCGGACCCGACTGCGGGCCGTGATCGAACCGGTGGTCAACGACGCCGGCTACGACCTGGAGGACCTGTCGGTCTCCCGGGCCGGCCGCCGCCACGTGGTGCGGGTGCTGGTGGACACCGACGGCGGGATCGACCTGGACGCCATCGCGGACGTCTCCCGCGCGGTCTCGGCCGCGCTGGACGCCGCCGAGGAGACCGGTGGCGACATCGTCTCCGGTGAGTACCAGCTGGAAGTCAGCTCGCCCGGCGTGGACCGGCCGCTCACCCTGCCCCGGCACTGGCGGCGCAACGTGGGCCGACTGGTCAAGGTCACCGTCCGGGGCGCGGCCACGCTGCCCGGCCAGCGTGGCGAACAGCCCGCCGGTGACCGTCAGCTGACCGGCCGGGTGGTCGCTGCCGACGACGAGGGCGTGCACCTGGAGACCGACGACGGCCGCGCCGCCTGGTCGTACGCCCAGCTGGGCCCCGGCCGCGTGCAGGTCGAGTTCACCCGGCTCGCCGAGCTCGGTGAGCCGGACGACGAGTTCGACGACGCGGACGATTCCGACGAGATCGACGATTCAGACGACATCGACGACGAAGATGATGTGGAGGACGAGGAGAGGTGAACATCGACCTCGCGGCGCTGCGCGCACTCGAGCGCGAGCGGGAGATCCCGTTCGACACGATTCTCGCGGCGATCGAGACCGCGTTGCTGACCGCCTACCGGCACACCGACGGGGCCGAACCGCACGCCCGGGTGGAGATCGACCGCAAGTCGGGCGCCGCCCTGGTGTACGCGCAGGAGATGGACTCCGACGGCAGCCTGGTGCGCGAGTGGGACGACACTCCGCACGACTTCGGCCGGATCGCCGCCATGACCGCCAAGCAGGTGATCCTCCAGCGGTTGCGGGAGGCCACCGACGAGGTGCACTTCGGTGAGTACGTGGGCCGCGAGGGTGACCTGGTCACCGGCGTGGTCCAGGCGCACGAGACGCGTACCGAGAAGGGCATCGTCAGCGTCGACCTGGGCAAGCTGGAGGGCGTGCTGCCGCAGTCCGAGCAGGTGCCCGGCGAGCGGTACGCGCACGGCGAGCGGGTCCGCTGCGTCGTGGTGCACGTCGCCAAGGGCATGCGCGGGCCGCAGATCACCCTGTCCCGGTCGCACCCGGCGCTGGTGAAGAAGCTGTTCGCCCTGGAGGTCCCGGAGATCGCCGACGGCACCGTGGAGATCGGCGCGATCGCCCGGGAGGCGGGCCATCGCACGAAGATCGCCGTCCGCTCCACCACCCCTGGCGTGAACGCCAAGGGCGCCTGTATCGGCCCGATGGGTCAGCGGGTGCGGGCCGTGATGAGTGAGCTGCACGGCGAGAAGATCGACATTATCGACTGGTCGGACGACCCGGCCACCTTCGTCGGCAACGCCCTGTCCCCGGCCAAGGCGTTGCGGGTCGAGGTGGTCGACCTGGCCGGTCGGGCCGCCCGGGTGACTGTTCCCGACTTCCAGCTCTCGCTCGCGATCGGCCGGGAGGGGCAGAATGCCCGACTCGCGGCCCGATTGACCGGTTGGCGGATCGACATCCGCTCCGATGCGGAGCAGGCCCCGCCCGCCGCGCGTGGGGTAACTGATCACGTGCGGGAGCCGGGCGGCGCGATCTCGGGTAGCTAGGGGTAGACTTCCTCCAGTGGTACGACGCGCGCAGCCGGAGCGCACCTGTGTGGGTTGCCGGCAACGTGCGCCGGCCAGCGAATTGCTGCGGATCGTCGCGGTCAGGGACGAGGCTGGTCACAGCCTCCGGCCTGATCCGCTCCGCAGGCTGCCGGGTCGGGGAGCGAACATGCACCCGGATCCGGCCTGCTTCGCGCTGGCGGTGCGGCGCCGCGCCTTCGGGCGTGCGCTGCGCAGCACCGAGGTCCTTGACCACGGTGTGCTGGCAGAGCACGTCGATGCGCCAACCACTACGTCCGGTCAGCCCGACCGGGCGAGGGTCGCTAGCAGGGTAGGACGACCGACATGAGCACACGATGAAGTCCCTGAAATGACCAGGCTTCAAGTGCACGAGTGAGGTCGCTGCGGGTGCTGCCCGCACGACCTCGGAGTGAGGAGTGCAGTGGCAGGCAAGGCCCGCGTACACGAGCTTGCAAAAGAGCTCGGGGTCGAGAGTAAGACCGTTCTCGCCAAGTTGAAGGAAATGGGCGAGTTCGTGAAGTCCGCGTCCAGCACCGTCGAGGCGCCCGTCGCCCGGCGGCTGCGTAACGCATTCGTCGCGTCCGCCGGTGCTCCGGCACCGGCCGCCCCGTCGGCGCCCGCGTCGACGCCGGCTTCAGCCCCGACCCCGACGCCAACCCCGACCCCGGGCGCGCCCCGGGTCTCGGCCAAGCCGATGCCGCCTCGGCGGCCGGCCGCGCCGGCACCCGGTCCGAAGCCCAAGGGTCCGGTGCCCGGTGCGCCGCAGTCGGCGACCCCGGTCGCCAAGCCGGCGAGTGCCCACGACATCGAGGTGGCGGCCGCGGAGGCGCGTGCCGCCGCGCTGAAGGCTGAGCAGGAGGCCGCGGTCAAGGCCGCGCAGGCCGCCCGCCAGCAACAGCGGGAGAACCCGGTTCGCCGGGAGCCCCCGGCAGACGGTGGCAGCGGTAACCGTCCCGGCCCTCGGCCGGGTCCCGCGGCGATGCCGCCCCGTCCCGGTTCGCCGGCAGCTCGTCCGAGCGCGCCGGCCCCCGGTCCGGGTGCCCGGCCGGGCGGTCGCCCGCCGGCGCGCGGCGCCGGTAACAACCCGTTCGGCATCCAGGGTGGCCAGCAGCAGCGGCCCCCGGCCGCCGGTGCGGGTGGCCCTCGGCCCAACAGCCCGGCGGGCATGCCGCCGCGGCCGAGCCCGAACTCCATGCCGCCGCGGCCCAGCCCGGCGTCCATGCCGAGCCAGCGTCCGGCTGCCGGTCGTCCCGGTCCCGGTGGGGCTGGTCGTCCCGGCGGCGGCGCAGGCCGTCCCGGTGGCGGTGGCGGCGGTTTCCGTGGCGGTCCCGGCGGTGGCGCCGGTGGCGGTGGCGGTTACCGCGGCGGCCCTGGTGGCGGCGGCGGTGCCGGCGGTGGCGGTGGCTACCGTGGCGGTCCCGGTGGCGGTGGCGGTGCTCCCGGTGGCGGTTTCCGTCCGGGTGCTCCGGCCGGTGGCGGCGGTCGTCCGGGTGCCGGTGGTCGTGGCCGTGGCGGCGGCGCCGCGGGTGCCTTCGGGCGTCCGGGTGGCCGGCCGACGCGCGGTCGCAAGTCCAAGAAGCAGCGCAGACAGGAGTTCGACAACCTGTCGGCTCCGACCATGAGCTCGGGTGCTCCCCGGGGTCAGGGTCAGGTCGTCCGGCTCTCCCGTGGCGCCTCGCTGTCGGACTTCGCTGACAAGATCAACGCCAACCCGGGTTCGCTGGTCCAGGAGATGTTCAACCTGGGCGAGATGGTCACCGCGACCCAGTCCTGTTCTGACGACACCCTGCAGCTGCTGGGTGAGCACCTGGGCTTCGACATCCAGATCGTCAGCCCGGAGGACGAGGACCGCGAGCTGCTCGCGCAGTTCAACATCGACCTCGACGCGGAGGTGGCCGAGGAGCGTCTGGTCAGCCGTGCGCCGGTGGTGACCGTCATGGGTCACGTCGACCACGGTAAGACCAAGCTGCTCGACGCCATCCGCAAGGCGAACGTCGTGGCCGGTGAGGCGGGTGGCATCACCCAGCACATCGGTGCGTACCAGGTGCACGTTCCGCACGATGGTGTGGACCGTGCGGTGACCTTCATCGACACCCCGGGTCACGAGGCGTTCACCGCCATGCGTGCCCGTGGTGCCCAGGTGACGGACATCGTGATCCTGGTCGTCGCGGCCGACGACGGCGTGATGCCGCAGACCATCGAGGCGTTGAACCACGCCAAGGCGGCCGACGTGCCGATCGTGGTCGCGGTCAACAAGGTCGACAAGCCGGAGGCCAACCCGGACAAGGTCCGCCAGCAGCTGACCGAGTACGGACTGGTCGCCGAGGAGTACGGCGGCGAGACCATGTTCGTCAACGTGGCCGCCAAGCCCGGCATCGGCATCGAGGAGCTGCTCGAGGCCGTCCTGCTGACCGCCGACGCGTCGCTGGAGCTGACCGCTCCGATCGACGGGCCGGCGCAGGGTGTGGCCATCGAGGCGCACCTGGACAAGGGCCGCGGTGCGGTGGCGACGGTGCTGGTGCAGAAGGGCACCCTGCGGGCGGGCGACTCGATCGTCGCCGGTGGGGCGCACGGCCGGGTCCGGGCCATGCTCGACGAGAACGGCAACCAGCTCTCCGAGGCTGGGCCGGCGCGTCCGGTCATGGTGCTGGGTCTGACCGCGCCGCCCGGTGCGGGTGACACGTTCCTCGCCGCGGCGGACGACCGCACGGTGCGGCAGATCGCCGAGCAGCGACAGGCACGGCGGCGGGCGGCGGCATTCGCCAACTCCCGTGGTCGGGCCACCCTCGAGACGCTCATGGAGCAGCTCAAGGAGGGCGAGAAGACCTCGCTCAACCTCATCCTCAAGGGCGATGTCTCCGGTTCGGTGGAGGCCCTGGAGGACGCGCTGTTCAACCTCGACATCCCCGAGGAGGTCCAGCTCAAGGTCCTCGACCGGGGCGTCGGCGCGATCACCGAGAGCAACGTCATGCTCGCGAGCGCCTCGTCCGAGCCGGTCACGATCATCGGCTTCAACGTGCGGGCCTCGAACAAGGTCCGTGAGATGGCCGACCGCGAGGGCGTGGAGATCCGGTACTACACCGTCATCTACCAGGCCATCGAGGAGATCGAGGCAGCGCTCAAGGGCCTGCTCAAGCCGGAGTACGAGGAGGCCGAGCTGGGCACCGCGGAGATCCGCGACGTCTTCCGCTCGTCCAAGATCGGCAACATCTCCGGTTGCATCGTCCGGTCGGGCGTCATCCGGCGCAACGCGAAGGCTCGACTGCTTCGGGACGGGACGGTCGTGGCGGACAACCTCACGATCACCTCGCTCAAGCGGTTCAAGGACGACGCCACCGAGGTCCGCGAGGGCTTCGAGTGCGGTCTGACCCTGGGTGGTTACAACAACGTCCAGGTCGGCGACGTCATCGAGACCTTCGAGATGCGGGAGAAGGTTCGCGCCTGATCCGGCAGTGACACGCTGATCAAGGGGTTTACGCCGACCGGCGTAAACCCCTTGATCATGCGGGGCGGGTTGGCGGTATCGTCCGGGGCGATGTTCACCGGAACCGCGGTCTTCGACCTGCTGCTGCCGGGCGACTCCAGGTCGCTCAAAGCCAAGAGATCATATGTACGGCCGATCGTGGCGGCGCTGCGCCGCTTCGAGGTGTCGGCCGCCGAGGTGGGCGCGTTGGACCTGCATGGTCGAGCGCAGCTCGCGGTGGCCGTGGTGGCCGCCGAGACGGCGCACGTCCGTGAGGTGCTGGACTCCTGTGAGCGCCTGGTGGCCGCGCGCCCCGAGGTCGAGTTGCTGTCGGTCCGTCGCCGGCTCTACGGCGTGGACGACGACTGACCAGGGTGCCGGCTGTGCCGGGCGACCGGCGCGGCCGCGAAGGTAGTGTTCGAGATGTTGGCCGGTCGGCCGGCGGCCTCCGGGCCGCCGGGTCGACCGGGAGCAGGACGCCGTGGAGGTGGCGAGATGTCTGATCCGGCCAAGGTACGCCGGCACGCGGAACGGGTGCGTGAGCTGGTCGCGTCGGTGGTGCGGAGCCAGATCAAGGACCCGCGGCTCGGGATGATCACCATCACCGACGCCCGGATTACCGCTGACCTGCGCGACGCGACGGTCTTCTACACCGTGCTCGGTGACTCGGTGGCCCAGGCGGACACCGCCGCGGCGCTGGAGAGCGCCAAGGGGATGCTGCGCAGCACTGTCGGCAAGGCGCTCGGGCTGCGTCACTCGCCGACCCTCACCTTCGTCCTCGACGACGTGCAGGACCAGGTCAAGCACATCGACGACCTGCTCGCCGCGGCTCGCAACGCCGATGCCGAGGTGCAGCGGCTCGCCGCCCAGGCGAAGTACGCGGGCGAAGCCCAGCCGTACCGGGTGGACGACGACACGGACGAGGCCGACGAGACGGACGAAGCCGACGAGGCCACCGACGTCAAGGATTCCCCGCGGGGTGGGGAAACGCGGTGACCAGCACCGCCGACGCTCCGCTCGCCGGGGCAGCCGGGCTCGGCCCCGCCGAGGCGGACTGGGCCGCGGCCGAGGCGTTGCTGCGGGCTCTCCCGCCGACCGGCCGTACGCTGCTGATCTGCCACGTCAACCCGGACGGCGACGCGCTGGGCAGCATGCTCGGCTTCGGTCTGGGCCTGCGCCAGTTCGGCGTACGCGACGTGCAGGCCACCTTCCCCGGGCCGCCGGAGGTGCCGGAGCCGTTCCGTGGGCTGCCCGGTCTGGATCTGCTGGTCCCGGCGGACGCCGCCGACCCGGCGCCCGATCTGGTGATCTGCTTCGACGCGGCGGGCGTGTCGCGCCTCGGCGACCTGGCCGGGCGGTTGTCGACGGCGGGTGCGGCGCTGGTGCTCGACCACCACGCCTCGAACCCCGGTTTCGGCACGGTCAACCTGGTCGATCCGAGTGCGGCGGCCACGTCGGTCGTGGTCGAACAGCTGCTGGCCCGGCTCGGGGTGGTGGTCGACCCGGCCATCGCCGAGTGCCTCTACACGGCGCTGACCACCGACACCGGCTCGTTCCGGTTCGAGGCGACCACGCCGGCGGTGCATCAGATGGCTGCCCGGTTGCTGGCGACCGGCATCTCGCCCGGTGACATCTCCCGGCGGGTCTTCGACACCCGGCCCTTCGGCGCGGTCCGCCTCTTCGGCGAGGTGCTCGGTCGGGCCCGGCTGGAGCCGGCCGCCGCTGCCGGCCGAGGGCTGGTCTGGACCTTCGCCACGCTGGACGACCTGGCCCGGCACGACCAGCGGCCGTACGTGCTGGAGGCGTTGATCGACTCGGTGCGGTGCACCGCCGAGGCGGATGTGAGCTGCGTGGTGAAGCAGACCCGGCCCGCCGAGTGGGCGGTGTCGATGCGCAGCAAGGGCGCGGTGGACGTCAGTCGGGTCGCGGTCGCCCTGGGCGGTGGTGGGCACACGTTCGCGGCCGGGTTCACCGGTCGGGGCAGTGTCGAGCAGGTGGTCGAGTCGATCCGTGGTCAGCTGGAGGCGGCGCTGATCGACTGAGGCGCAAATTCGACCTTCGTCGATCGGTTCCGGAAGATCAGGGTCAGCTCCGGGGAGTGTCGGTCTTCCCGCCCTCCGTGTGACCGGGAAGAATTGCGGGATGGAGCAGCCGCACGACCTCACCGTGGAGGCCCCCCGCGCCTGGGACCGGCCCGCCGTCTCCGTTCCCGTTCTCGTCTGCCTGTCGCTCGTCGGTGGCCGGTTCGCGTCCTTCTCCACCGAGGCGAATCTGTTCACCCTCGGCACGGGTGGGGTGCTGATCTGGCTCGGTCTGAGCAACCGGGTGCCGCGCCGGCCCGCGCCGCGCCAGCTGGGCGCGGGGGCGGTCTGGTGGGCGGTGCCGGTGGTGGTCTTCGGGGTCTTCGAGGGCGTGACCTTCGTGCTGGCCGCCGGCGATGACTTCCCCACCTTCTCCCGGCTGGCCGACCCTCTTCTGGAAGATCATTTGACCCGGTCTGCAGCCTGGTTCGCCTGGTTGGCCGCCTTCTGGGGGCTGGTGCGGCGATGATGCGGGCGATCGCGATCGGCGGGTTCCTCACCGCGCTGGTCCTCTTCGCGGTGGTGGAGTGGATGGCCCGCCGGGAGGGGTCCCGCATTCCCACGCTGGGCGAGGTCTGCGCGTACGTGATGCGGTACGAGGTCGGCTCGGTGCCGGTGGGCCGGATCGGTCTGTTCGGGTTCTGGTGGTGGCTGGGCTGGCACTTTCTGGCCCGCTGAGCCGGGTTGTCGCGTGTCCAGATGGCGGGAACCGTGAGCAGTATGTGGACCTGAACGATAACTTGGGAGAGGGCCGGCGCCGCCTGGCGGTGCAGGTCACGGGCGGTGGTGTCACACCCTGTGCCGCCTCCCTCCAGGGTCGACCGACCCGGGCTCACGTTGCCCAGCCGGCTGCTCCGGTAACCCCGGACCGCCGTGGGGCGCTCAGCACGATCGCCCGTGAGGGCCGCCGCCTGCCGGCGGCTCCCGCCTGGAAGAGGAGCGCCACCATGCCGAACAAGCCCAAGCCCGAGACCACCACCGACGACGCCCGCGAGCAGGCCCGCCGCGCGCTGCAGACGTCGATGGACACCCGTCAGTGAGCCGACCGCACCAGTGGTGATCCCCTCTGTCGACACGGCCGGGGAGGATCCGACGCCTCCTGGTGCGCCTTTGGAGCTGAATCGTCTACGACATCGCAGGACCTGCCCTGTCTGCGACGTCACGGCCTGAGTCGTCTACGGCGTGACGACGCGCTTTGTCTGCGACGTCACGACGTGATTCGTCTACGACGTGACGACGCGCTTTGTCTGCGACGTCACGACGTGATTCGTCTACGACATCAGCTCCAAAGCCTCTGACCACAGTTCCTCGCCCCGGCCGGCCCGACCGCAACCGGCCGGCCCGACCGCAACCGGCCGGCCCGACCGCAACCGGCCGGCCCGACCGCAACCGGCCGCCCGGCGACCGGGGTAAGCCCTGGGCGGGATTGCGATCCTTACTGTCGTCGTGTCAGGATCGGCGGCGATGAGTCAGACCGCCGCCACCGCCCACCGACCCGCCTCGCCGCGCCGGATCGCCGCGCTCGCCCTGCCGGCCCTCGTGGTGCTCGCCGCCGAGCCGCTCTACGTGCTGGTCGACACGGCGGTGGTCGGTCACCTCGGCCGGGTGCCGCTCGCCGCGCTCGCCGTCGGTGGCACGGTCATGACGCTGACCGCCTGGGTCGGCACCGTGGTCGCGTACGGCACCACCGGGCGCGCGGCCCGCCGGTTCGGCGCGGGTGACCGGGCGGCCGCCGTCTCCGAAGGCGTCCAGTCGTCCTGGCTGGCGTTCGGTGTCGGTCTCCTGATCGCGGTCGGCATGCAGTTCGGCGGTGGCGCGCTCGCGCGTACCCTCGTCGGTGGTGGTGGCGAGGTGGCCGACGACGCCGCGCAGTGGTTGCGGATCGCGGCCCTCGGCGCTCCCGGCCTGCTGCTCGCCGCCGCCGGAAACGGCTGGCTGCGCGGCGTGCAGGACACTCGCCGCCCGTTGGTCTTCGTGCTCGGCCCCAACCTGCTCTCCGCGCTGCTCTGCCCGCTGCTGGTCTACCCCGGCGGGCTGGGCCTGATCGGCTCGGCGGTGGCCAACGTCGTCGCGCAGACGCTCTGCGGGGTGCTCTTCGCCGCCGCCCTGGTCGCTGAGCGGGTGTCGCTGCGACCCCGGCCCCGGGTGATCCGCCAGCAGTTGGTGCTCAGCCGGGACCTGCTGATCCGCGGGCTGGCGTTCCAGGCCAGCTTCCTGTCCGCGACCGCCGTCGCCGCCCGGTTCGGCGCCGCCGCCGTCGGCGCCCACCAGATCGCCCTGCAACTCTGGTTCTTCACCGCGCTGGTGCTCGACGCCCTCGCCATCGCCGCGCAGTCCCTGGTCGGCGCCGCGCTCGGCGCCGGCGACGACGCGGGGGCGCGGGCGCTCGCCCGCCGGATCGGGCTGCTCGGCGGCATCTGCGGCGTGGGCTTCGCGCTGCTCATCGCCGCCGGCGCCGGCATCGTGCCGTCGTGGTTCAGCTCCGATCCGGGGGTACGCGAGCAGGCCGCCGTCGCCTGGCCGTGGTTCGTCGTCATGCTGCCGCTGGCCGGGGTGGTGTTCGCCCTCGACGGCGTGCTGATCGGCGCGGGCGACGTGCGTTATCTGCGCAACCTCACCATCGTGGCGGCGCTCGGCGGCTTCCTGCCGGCCATCTGGCTGGCGTACGCGCTCGATCTCGGGCTGGGCGGCATCTGGGCCGGGCTCACGGTGTTCGTGGTGATCCGGCTGGTCGCCCTGCTGCTGCGACTGCGCAACGGCGGCTGGGCGGTGACCGGCGCGGTCCGCTGAGTGCCCCGCCGGTCGTCCGGGTCACGCGGGGGCCCGCCCACGCACTCTCCGACAGCGGTCATCTGGCAGGCTTGGCCGACGTGAGCACCGATGGTCTGATCGTGGTCGACAAGCCCGGCGGCATGACGTCGCACGACGTGGTGGCGCGGATCCGCCGACTGGCGAAGACCCGACGGGTCGGGCACGGCGGCACCCTCGACCCGATGGCCACCGGGGTGCTGGTGATCGGTGTCGGCCGGGCCACCCGGTTGCTGACGTACGTGATCGGCGCGGGCAAGAGCTACACCGGCACCATCCGGCTCGGCCAGACCACCGTCACCGACGACGCCGAGGGCGACGTGACCGCCACCGTGCCGGCCGGCCACGTCACCGACGACGCGATCCGCTCGGCGCTGGCCGGGCTCAGCGGCGAGGTGGACCAGGTGCCGAGCGCGGTCAGCGCCATCAAGATCGACGGGCAGCGGGCGTACAAGCGGGTCCGCGACGGGGAGAGCGTCGAGCTGCCGGCGCGGCGGGTCATCATCTCCCGGTTGGCGGTGCTGGCGATCCGCCGCACCGAGCCGGACGTGGTGGACGTGGACGTGGACGTGACCTGTTCCTCCGGCACGTACATCCGGGCCATCGCCCGGGACGCGGGCCTGGCGCTCGGCGTCGGTGGGCACCTCACGGCGCTGCGGCGCACCGCGGTGGGTGGCTTCACCCTCGGCGAGGCGGCCACCCTCGACGAGTTGGAGCAGCGCGCCCCGGACGTGGTGAACCTGCCCCTGGACGCGGCGGCCGACCGGTTCTTCGCGCGCCGGGAGGCCACGCCCGACGAGGCCCGGGTGCTCGCCCACGGTGGGCCACTGGACCCGGCCGGCCTCACCGGGCCGTACGCCGTGTTCGGGCCGGCCGGCGGCCTGATCGCTATCGTCAGCGAGCGGGACGGCCGGGCTCGGGCGGAGATCGTGCTCGCCCCGGCCTGACCGCGGGCGCAGGTCCGCCGGCCGGCAGCCGGCGGTGTCGACCCGCCGGCCGGCGGGACAGCAGAGAGGAACGGCATGCAGCGGTGGCGGGGCTACGACGCGGCGCCCGGCGGGTGGGGACGCTCGGTGGTCACCATCGGCGTCTTCGACGGCGTGCACAAGGGGCACCAGGCGACCATCGGGCACACCGTGGCCCGGGCCCGGGAGCTGGGCGTGCAGTCGGTGGTGGTCACCTTCGACCCGCACCCGGCCGAGGTGGTCCGCCCCGGTTCGCACCCGGCGGTGCTCACCGAGCCGGCCCGCAAGGCCGAGCTGATCGAGGCGCTCGGCGTGGACGTGCTCTGCGTGGTGCCGTTCACCCCGGAGTTCTCCCGGGTGCCGGCCGAACAGTTCGTGCACGACGTCCTGGTCGAGCACCTGCACGCGGCGCTGGTGGTGGTCGGCAGCAACTTCCGCTTCGGGCACCGGGCGGCCGGCGACGTCGCGTTGCTGGAGCAGTTGGGTCGGACGTTCGGCTTCGGCGTGGAGGGCGGCCCGCTGGTCGCCGAGGACGGCACCGTCTTCTCCTCCACGTACATCCGGTCCTGCGTCGACGCGGGCGACGTGGGCGCGGCGGCCGCCGCGCTGGGTCGCCCACACCGGCTGGAGGGGGTCGTGGTCCGCGGCGACCAGCGGGGCCGGGAGCTGGGCTTCCCCACCGCCAACCTGCTCTGCCACCGGTACGCGGCGGTGCCCGCCGACGGGGTGTACGCGGCCCGGCTGATCCGGCGCGGCCAGCGTGAACCGCTGCTGGCGGCGGTCTCGGTGGGCACCAACCCGACCTTCTCCGGCCGGGAACGGCGGGTCGAGGCGTACGCGCTGGACTTCTCCGGCGACCTGTACGGCGAGCGGCTGGCTCTGGACTTCGTGGCGCACCTGCGTGGTCAGGTCCGCTACGACTCGATCGAGCCGTTGATCGCCCAGATGAACCAGGACGTCGAGCGCACCAGGCGCGCGTTGGCCTGATCGTCGTGGCGTGACGGGCCGCCACCGAGGCCCTTCGCCGGGTGTTACCGGCGAGTGCTGGTAGTCTTGCCGGGACGTCGGGTGACCGGCGTGGGGCCTCGCGTGCCTGCTCGACGCCGCGGGTGCGAGGTACCGGTCCGTTCCCGGTCCATCGGGACGACGGACACCTACTTGATCAACCCATCGAAACAGGGAGAACATGGCGCTCGATCAGGAAGCCAAGGCCAGCATCCGCGCGGAGTACGCGACCGCCGAGGGCGACACCGGTTCGCCGGAGGTTCAGGTCGCGGTCCTCACCAAGCGGATCGCGGAGCTGACCGAGCACCTGAAGGTGCACAAGCACGACCACCACAGCCGCCGTGGGCTGCTGCTGCTGGTCGGCCGGCGCCGTCGGTTGCTCAACTACGTCCAGAAGAAGGACATTGCCCGCTACCGGTCGCTCATCGAGCGGCTCGGTCTGCGCCGGTGACGTGACGGGGGAGTGGCCGGACGGCCGCTCCCCCGTGCCGCGTCCCACCTGAAGAAACACGGGCCGCGCGACCACCCGAGAGGGAGCCGGTCAGCGTACCGGTCTCCGGTAGTGGCCCCCGGGAACCCGGCATCATGCCGACCACCCGGGCGCTTCGATCGAAGACCGGCCGGCTGAGCAGCTCCCCGATGTCGTGGGCCCACGACGCGAAGGAGCACGACAGCACATGACCGAGACCAAACTCGGCACCGAATCCCGCACCGCCGTGATCGACAACGGGTCCTTCGGCACCCGTGAGATCACCTTCTCCACCGGTCGGCTGGCTCGCCAGGCCGCCGGTTCCGTCATCGCCCAGCTGGGCGAGACGGTGGTTCTCTCCGCCACGACCGCCGGTAAGCACCCGAAGGAGCAGTTCGACTTCTTCCCGCTGACCGTCGACGTCGAGGAGCGGATGTACGCCGCGGGCCGCATCCCCGGCTCGTTCTTCCGCCGTGAGGGTCGGCCCAGCGAGGACGCGATCCTCACCTGCCGGCTGATCGACCGGCCGCTGCGCCCGTCCTTCGTCAAGGGCCTGCGCAACGAGGTCCAGGTCGTCGAGACCGTCCTCGCGCTCGACCCGCAGCACCCGTACGACGTCGTGGCGATCAACGCCGCCTCGATGTCGACCAAGCTCTCCGGCCTGCCGTTCTCCGGCCCGATCGGGGCGACCCGCGTCGCCCACATCGACGGCCAGTGGGTCGCCTTCCCGACCCTGGAGGAGCTGGCCCGCGCCACCTTCGACATGGTCGTGGCCGGCCATACGCTCGACGACGGCGACGTCGCGATCATGATGGTCGAGGCCGAGGCCACCCCGAACGCCGTCGCCCTCATCTCGGCCGGTGCCACCGCCCCGACCGAGGAGATCGTCGCCAGCGGCCTGGAGGCCGCCAAGCCGGCGATCCGTGAGCTGTGCCGCGCGCAGAGCGAGCTGGCCGAGGTCGCTGCCAAGCCGGTCACCGAGTTCCCGGTCTTCCTGGACTACCAGGACGACGTGTACGACGCCGTCGCCGAGTTCGCCCGCGCCGACGTGGCCGAGGCGATCACCATCGCCGGCAAGGCCGACCGCGAGGAGGCCCTGGACCGGGTCAAGGCCCGCGTCGCCGAGGAGCTGGGCGCTCGGTTCGAGGGTCGGGAGAAGGAGCTCAGCGCTGCCTTCCGCTCGCTGACCAAGTCCGAGGTGCGCAACCGCGTGCTGCGCGAGCAGGTCCGCATGGACGGGCGTGGCCCGCGCGACATCCGGGCGCTGACCGCCGAGGTCGGGGTGCTGCCCCGGGTGCACGGTTCGGCGCTGTTCGAGCGGGGCGAGACCCAGATCCTGGGCGTCACCACGCTGAACATGCTCCGCATGGAGCAGATGGTGGACACGCTCTCCCCGGAGAACCGCAAGCGCTACATGCACAACTACAACTTCCCGCCGTACTCGACCGGTGAGACCGGCCGGGTCGGCTCGCCGAAGCGTCGGGAGATCGGCCACGGCGCCCTCGCCGAGCGGGCGCTGATCCCGGTGCTGCCGTCGCGCGAGGAGTTCCCGTACGCCATCCGGCAGGTCTCCGAGGCGCTCGGCTCCAACGGCTCCACCTCGATGGGTTCGGTCTGCGCGTCGACGCTGGGCCTGCTCTCCGCGGGTGTCCCGCTGAAGGCGCCGGTCGCCGGCATCGCGATGGGTCTCATCTCCGACGAGGTCGACGGCAAGACCCAGTACGTGACGCTGACCGACATCCTCGGTGCCGAGGACGCGTTCGGTGACATGGACTTCAAGGTCGCCGGCACCCCGGAGTTCGTCACCGCGCTGCAGCTCGACACCAAGCTCAACGGCATCCCGTCGGACGTGCTCGCCGCCGCGCTCCAGCAGGCGAACGAGGCCCGGCAGGTCATCCTCGGCGTCATGAAGGCGGCGATCGAGGCTCCGGCCGAGATGTCCGACTACGCGCCGCGGGTCACCACCGTCAAGATCCCGGTGGACAAGATCGGCATGGTGATCGGCCCGAAGGGGCAGACCATCAACGCGATCCAGGACGAGACCGGCGCCGAGATCTCCATCGAGGACGACGGCACGATCTACGTCGGCGCCACCAACGGCCCGTCGGCCCAGGCGGCCGTCGACCGGATCAACGGCATCGCCAACCCGACGCTGCCGAAGCAGGGCGAGCGGTTCCTCGGCACGGTGGTCAAGACCGCCGCGTTCGGCGCGTTCATCTCGCTCCTGCCGGGCCGCGACGGCCTGCTGCACATCTCCAAGGTGGGCGACGGCAAGCGGGTCGAGCGGGTCGAGGACTTCCTCAACGTCGGTGACCGGGTCGAGGTCGAGATCGCGGACATCGACGCCCGCGGCAAGATCTACCTGGACAAGGTCCGCCCGGAGGGTGCCGAGGCTCCGGCCGCCGGTGAGGCCGCCGCTGGCGACCGGCCGGCTGGTCGGGACCGGGGCGACCGGGCTCCGCGTGACCGCGGTGACCGTGAGCGCGGCGGCGACCGTGGCGGGCGTGGCCCGGAGCGCGGCGGCGAGGGCGGTAGCGGCGGCGAGGGTGGCGAGGGCGGCGAGCGTCCGCGCCGCCGGACCCGGCACAGCTGATCGTCGTACCTCGCATCACCCACCCCTCGTCGAACCGGGAGCACCACGTGAGTCGGGCCTTCAGCGCGCCGTTTCCACCGGATCGACGGGGGGTGGCTGCGTCTCGGGGCACCGGGGCGGGCCGTTCCGGCGGCACCGCCCGCGCGGTGACCCGGACGCTCAGCGACGACCCGCTGGGCGGCACGGTACGACGTACCGTGCTGCCCAGCGGCCTGCGCGTCCTCACCGAGGCGATTCCGGCGATGCGCAGCGTCTCGTTCGGCATCTGGGTGGCGGTCGGCTCGCGCGACGAGACCGGCCCGCAGGCGGGTGCCGCGCACTTCCTGGAGCACCTGCTCTTCAAGGGCACCCACAAGCGCACCGCACTGGAGATCTCCTCGCAGATCGAAGCGGTGGGTGGTGAGACCAACGCCTTCACCACGAAGGAATACACCTGCTACTACGCGCGGGTGCTGGACGAGGACCTGCCGCTGGCGATCGACGTGATGTGCGACCTTGTCGCCGACTCGTTGTTGGAGCCGGCCGACGTCGAGACCGAGCGCGGCGTGATCCTGGAAGAGATCGCCATGCACGACGACGAGCCGGGTGACGAGGTGCACGACCTCTTCGTCCAGGCCGTCTACGGCGATCACCCGCTGGGCCGGCTCATCTCCGGCACCGCGGAGACCGTCACCCCGATGACCCGCCGGCAGATCCAGAACTTCTACCGGGGGCGCTACACCGCGCCGCAGATCGTCATCGCCGCCGCCGGCAACCTCGACCACGCGGCGGTGGTCAAGCTGGTCCGTCAGGCGGTGCGCGGCACCCCGCTGGACAGCGACCCGGCCAGCCCGGCACCGCACCGCGCGGCGACCCCGGCGGTACGCACCAGGCCGGTGACCACGGTGGTGGAGCCGAAGGAGACCGAGCAGGCGCACGTCATCCTCGGTTGCCCCGGCATCGACCGGCTCGACGATCGCCGGTTCGCCCTCGGGGTGCTCAACAACGTGCTCGGCGGCGGCATGTCCAGCCGCCTGTTCCAGGAGATCCGCGAGCAGCGCGGCCTGGCCTACTCGGTCTACTCCTACGCCAGCCAGTACGCCGACAGCGGCCTGTTCGCCGTCTACGCCGGCTGCGCGCCGGGCAAGGTGGACGAGGTGCTGGCGCTGACCCGTGCCGAGCTGGCCCGGGTGGCCGCGGACGGGCTGACCGAGGCCGAGGTGGCCCGGGGCAAGGGGATGAGCAAGGGCTCGTTCGTGCTCGGCCTGGAGGACACCGGTTCCCGGATGAGTCGGCTGGCGAAGGGCGAGCTGCTCTACGGCGACCTGATGCCCGTCGACGAGTTGCTCCGCCGGGTCGACGAGGTCACCGTGGCGGACGTCAACGTCCTCGCCGCCGAGTTGCTCAGCCGCCCGATGTCGTTGGCAGTGGTGGGCCCGTTCGGCGCTGGCGACTTCGCGGTCTGAGGGCTGTCGCGGCACGGTCCGGCGCGCGTCCCGGTCGGTGGAGCCGCCCGGATCCGACGACTGGGGCACGTCCCGATTGGGATAGGTTGTGCCCCGTGACTGACGAGCAGGAGAAGATTCGGGTCGGCGTCTTCGGCGCGCGCGGCCGGATGGGCATCGAGGTCTGCAAGGCCGTCGACGCCGCCGACGACCTCACCCTGACGGCGTCGATCGACCAGGGTGACAGTCGTTCGGCCGTCTCCGCCGCCGAGGTCGTCGTCGACTTCACCACGCCGGACGTCGTGATGGACAACCTCCGGTGGTGCGTCGAGCAGGGCATCAGCGCGGTGGTCGGCACGACCGGCTTCACCGAGCAGCGGTTGGAGCAGGTGCGCGGCTGGCTGGCCGACCGGCCCGAGGTGGGTGTGGTCATCGCCCCGAACTTCGGCATCGGCGCGGTGCTGATGATGCAGTTCGCCGCCCGCGCCGCCCGACACTTCGAGTCCGTCGAGATCATCGAGCAGCACCACCCGCGCAAGCTGGACGCCCCGAGCGGCACCGCCACCCACACCGCCCGGCAGATCGCCCGGGCCCGCGCCGAGGCCGGCCTCGGCCCGGTGCCGGACGCCACCAAGGACGAGGTGCCGGGTGCGCGCGGCGCCGAGATCGACGGGGTACGCGTCCACGCGGTGCGCGCCACCGGCCTGGTCGCCCACCAGGAGGTGCTGTTCGGCGGCACCGGTGAGACGCTCACCATCCGACACGACTCGTACGACCGGGTGTCGTTCATGCCGGGCGTGCTGCTGGCCGTCCGCGCGGTGCGCAACCGCCCCGGCCTCACCGTCGGTCTGGACGCCCTGCTCGACTGACCGCAGATCGTGGACAGTTTCCGTTCTCGCGTAACGGAAACTGTCCACGATCTCCCTGTCCGGGCCGGGTAGCATCCGCCGATGATCGATGACGCACACCTGGATCGGCTCGGTCGGCGGGTCACCCTCCGGCCGGTCGACGACGACAACTGGCGGGCGGTCGCCGACGTCGCCCCGCGCGACGACCAGCGCCGGTTCGTGGCCGCGCTGGGTGCCCGCTACCTGCTGCTCAGCATGCGCTCCGACGTGTGGAACTCGCTGGCGGTGTACGCCGACGAGGCCGTCGTCGGCCACGTCATGTGGGGCGTGGACGACGACGGCTCGCACTGGATCGGCGGGATGCTGATCGACGCGGCGGAGCAGGGCCGGGGCGTCGGCCGGGCCACCGTGCAAACCCTGGCCCCCTGGCTGGCGGCCCAGGACGGAAACCCTGCGGTCCGCCTCTCGTACCACCCCGACAACACCCAGGCAGCAGCCCTGTACGCCTCCCTGGGCTTCCACCCCACCGGCGACACCGACGACGACGAGCTGATCGCCGAACTCCGCCCCTGACCCCCACCGCCGCGTCCACGCCGGCTCCCACCCCCCTGCCCCCGTTGATCATGAAGTTATCGCCACGGCGCGCCGCGCCGGATGACAACAACTTCATGATCACGGGGGGCAGGGGGCAGGGGGCAGGGGGCAGGGGGGAGTGGGGCCGCCTGTAGCAGCAGCACCGCACCGGCGGCAGCCCAGGCCTGTGGTCGGCACGCGGCCGGGTACGGCACCGGACGGTTCACCAGTGCCCGGTCGTCCCCGCCGTACAGCTCCGGCATCCGGTAGTCGAACGCCTCGGCCGCGCTGAGCAGCCCGTCGGCCAGGCCGAGTGCGGCGTCGCGGTGCCCGGCGCGGGCCAACCCACCGAGCACGATCGTGGTGTTCCAGCGCTACTTCGTCCGCGACGCCAACGACGGCTCGGACAAGGGCTGACCTGGTTCGGTGTGGCGGCCCCGATCCGGGTCCGCCACACCTGTCACTCGACCTTCTCGGCCGGAACGGCGACGTGCAGGCGCACCTGCGGCACCAGCATGTCGTCCACGTCGAGCGCGCGGGCCGCCCCGTCGGGCTCCCACCCGGTGCTGGTGAGGAACTTCCGGGTCGCCTCGTCCCCGTCGAACGCCCAGGCCACCGCTCGGCTCAGGCCGTCCTCCCGCCACAGGTCGACGGCGGCGGCGAGCAGCCGACTGCCGTGCCCCCGCCGGCCCCAACGCGGCTCCACCAGCAGGTCGGTCACCGCCGCCACGTCCGGGCCGAGCGCGTCGGCCGGCTCACCCGGCGTGAGGGCCTCGCCGTCGGCCGGGCCGGAGGCGGCGAACCCCACCAGATACGATTGCTCGGCCTGTTCGACGGCGACCAGCACCCGGTGCTTGCCCGAGGGCGGCTCCAGCACTGCGGCGCTCCACCGCCGGGCGAGGAACGCCTCGTCCAGGTTGTCGAGCACATGCCGAGGCAGGATCCGGCGGTACGCGACCCGCCAGGTCGCGAGTTGGATGCGTGCGATCTCGCCGGCGTCCTCGGGACGCGCCGGGCGGACGTACCCGAGAGCCATGGGACGGAAGCCTACGCAGGGCGGGGGAGACGACGGTGGCGCAGGGTGCCAACAGGACGACCGCGCAGGTCGTGGGGGTGGTGGTGCTCGCCGCGGCGGTCACCGGGTTCCTCGCCGTCGCCGCCGTCCGGCACGGCTTCTTCGACCTGAAGGTCTACTACGGTGCGTTGACCTGGTGGGTGCACGACGGCGGGGAGATCTACGACTACCTCAAGCCGGGCACCCAGTACGGCTTCACCTATCCGCCGTTCGCCGCACTGGCCATGCTGCCGATGGCGTACCTGCCGTGGACGGCGGCGATCGTGGTGAGCGTGCTCGCCAGCGTGGCCACCACCACGGTGCTGATCTGGTGGCTGGTCGACCCGATCGCCCGCCGCGCCGGCTGGACCCGGTGGTTCGCCCTCGCCGTTGCGCTCTGCCTGGCCGCCGCGTTCGAGCCGATGCGGGAGACGGTCAATTTCGGCCAGGTCAACACGCTGCTGCTCTTCCTGGTGGCGGTGGACCTGCTGCGACTGCTGCCGGCGGGCAGCCGGTGGACCGGAGTGGGCATCGGCCTTGCCACAGCGATCAAACTGACCCCGGGCGTGTTCATCGTCTACCTGCTGGTGACTGGGCGGTGGCGGGCCGCGCTCACCGCGAGCGGCACGGCTGCCGGGGTGTCGCTGCTGGCCGCCGCGCTCTTCCCGGACGCGTCCCGGGAGTTCTGGACCGAGGCGCTGTGGAACACCGGTCGGGTGGGTGAGCTGGCCTTCGTCTCCAACCAGTCGCTGCGCGGGGTGGTCGCCCGGCTCGACCCGGAACACCCGAGCACGCTGCTGTGGCTGCTGCTGGTGCTCGGCACCCTGGCGCTCTGGGCCTGGCGGTCCCGGGCCGCCGTCGCGGTCGGCGACGAGGCGACCGGCCTGGCGCTGACCGGTGCGGTGATGTGCCTGGTCAGCCCGGTCACCTGGGTGCACCACCTGGTCTGGCTGCTGCCCGCGTTGATCCTCCTGGTGGACAACGCGATGGCCGCGCCGGCCGGCCGCCGACGGCGGGTCCTGCTGGCCGCCGCGACCATCGGGTACGCGCTGCTGATCAGCCGCACCGTCTGGTTCTGGGAGAAGGACTTCACCGGTGTGGACGGCTTCCTGGGCAGCAACGCCTACGTGTGGATCAGTCTGGCGCTGCTGGCCTTCCTGCCGATCCGCCGGTGGCTCACCCCGCACGGGTCAACGGTCGAGGCGTCCGGCGTACCGCAGCTCGACCAGCCCGACCGGCGGGCCCCCGCCGGCCAGCGGCACCTGATAGGTCGACCGCTCACCGTCCGGTGACAGGCCGGCACGCTCGCAGAACCGACGGGCCCGCCGGTTGTCCGCCAGCACCCACGCCCGGTACCCCGCCCAGCCGCGCTCGGTGAGCCCGCTCCGGGCCGCGTCCAGCAGCGCATCGGCGGTCCCGTCACCCCAGCGGGCCGGCTCCACGTAGAGCGCCACCACCTCGCCGACCGTCTGGTCCAGGTCGTCCCGGTCCTGGTTGCGGCGGTACGGCCCGAAGGTGGTGAAGCCCACCACCGACCCGTCCACCTCGCCGAGCAGTGTGGTGAACGGGTGCTCCGGATCGGCGGTGCCGACGTCGCGGCGACGCTGCGCCCAGGCCACCACGTTGAGCCGCCCGAGCACCTCGTCCGGCATGAAGCCGGCATAGCCCGCCTGCCAGCCGTGCACGTGCACCCGGGCGACCGCCTCGGCGTCGTCCGGCTCCTCCCGACGGATGGTCAGCATTGCACCGTTCTATGCCTCGTTGGTCGTCACGTCCAGCTTCCCGCACCGGCGTCGTACCGATGAATTAAGGTCGCCGACGATGACCACACCGGAATCACTCTCGCTCGCCCAGGCCCGCCGCGTGGCGCTCGCCGCACAGGGCTTCGCCGACCCGGCGCCGACGGGGGTGCCCACCCGCCGGCACCTGCGTCGGGTGCTGAGCCGGGTCGGGCTGATCCAGATGGACTCGGTCAACGTGCTGCAACGCGCGCACTACCTGCCGCTCTACAGCCGACTCGGGCCGTACCCGACCACACTGCTCGACCAGGCCGCCTACCGGCGCCCGCGGGAGCTGTTCGAGTACTGGGGCCACGAGGCGTCGCTGGTCCCGGTCGAGCTGCACCCGTTGCTGCGCTGGCGGATGGCCCGCGCGCACAGCGAATCCTGGGGTGGCATGCGGCGGATCGCGCAGGAGCAGCCGGAGCTGGTCGCCTGGGTCCGCGACGAGGTGGCCGCCCGGGGGCCGCTGACCGCCGCCGAGATCGAGCACGACGCGCCCCGGGAGACCGGCAACTGGGGGTGGAACTGGTCGGCCGTCAAGCGGGCCCTGGAGTTCCTGTTCTGGGCCGGGGAGGTGGCCGCCGCCGAGCGCAGCACCTCGTTCGCCCGCCGCTACGACCTGCCCGAGCGGGTGCTGCCGGCGGCGGCGCTGGCCGCGCCCACCCCGAGCGACGCCGAGGCGTACCGGACGCTGGTGGCCCTCGCCGCGCGGTCGCTCGGGGTGGCCGCCGAGCCGGAGTTGCGCGACTACTTCCGGTTGCCGTTGGCCGGTGCCCGGCAGGCCGTCGCGGAGCTGGCCGAGGCCGGTGAGCTGGTGCCGGTCACCGTGGCGGGCTGGCGACAGCCGGCGTGGCTGCACACGTCCGCCCGGTTGCCGCGCTGGGTGCGGGGCAACACACTGGTCAGTCCCTTCGATCCGTTGATCTGGGAACGTGCCCGCACCGAGCGGCTGTTCGACTTCAGCTACCGGATCGAGATCTACGTCCCGGCGCCACAGCGGGTCTACGGCTACTACGTGTTGCCGTTCCTGCAGGGCGACCGGTTCACCGCCCGGGTCGACCTGAAGGCCGACCGCAAGGCCAAGGTGCTGCTGGTCCCGGCCGCCTGGCTCGAGCCCGGCGCCGACCCGGGAGAGACCGCGGTGGCGCTCGCCGCCGAGCTGTACCGGCTGGCCGGCTGGCTCGGGCTGGACGCGGTGGCACCGCCCGCGGCCGGCGACCTGGCCGGTCCGCTCACCGCCGCGTTGGCCGGCGTGTCCGGTGTACCGTGAGCGCGTGACGAGCGTTCCCGGACCGGTCGACAAGCCGCAGCCCGCCCCCGGTGCGGTGCACCAGGCCGCCCTCGCCGACGGCGGTCCCGGAGGCGCGGGTCCCGGAGGCTCGGCTCCCGGAGGCTTTGGTCCGCATGGCGCGGGTCCCGAGGGGGCGGGTTCGGAGGGTTGGCCGGCGACCCCGCCGGGCGGTTACCCGGCACCCGAGCCGGACCGGCTCACCCGGTTCGTGCTGCGGCTCTACGAACGCTCCCCGCGTTGGGCGGTGCCACTGGCCGCGGTCGGCTGCGTCGCCGTCGGTATGAGCTACGCGCTGCTCAGCAACCCGACCCACGCCGACCCGGACGCCGCGCCCACCTGTCTGCTCAAGTTGACCACCGGGCTGGACTGCCCGGGCTGTGGTGGCACCCGCGCCCTCTGGTACGTGCTGCACGGCGACCTTCCGGCCGCCGCCCGACACCACTTCCTGTTCGTCTTCGCGCTGCCGTTCCTGGCGTACCTCTTCGTGGCCTGGGCAGGAAGCCAGGCGTTCGGGTGGCGAATGCCCGAGCTGCGGATCAGCTCGAAGGTCATCGGCGGCTTCCTGGCCGCATGGCTGGCCTTTTCTGTGCTCCGCAACCTGCCCTGGGCGCCGTTCACCTCGCTCTACGTCTGACCGCGCCGTCGCCCGACGCGCTGGTGCCCCGAGGTGCGCGTCGCCCGACGCGCTGTCCCGGGGTTCCTCGTCACTCATCCGCACACCCTCCGTCGTCTCCGTCCCGTCCGGCCCGCTGGTGCCCCGATGCTCCAGCGCGATGTAGGGCTGGCATGCGTTGTTCGGCGTCCTTTGGAGCTGATCCGTTTACGACATCACGGGACTCCTCCGCCGGTCGCCACTTGATCGACTCGGTATTCAGAAAACGGGGCCATCCACCCGGCCCGGACACCCCGACTTACAGAAACGCGAGTCGATCACCAGTAGGCAGCCGGCAACCGCGCTCGCGGCGCACCGCGGCCGACGCATTTCGCCCCAGGATCGTGCTCGATCCTGGATGTAGTGGTGTCAGGCGCGGGGGATGCCACTACATCCAGGATGTTGCGTGATCTTGTGGGTGGAGCGGCTGCCGGGCCGCTCGGGCCGCTCGGGGCGTTCGGGCGCGCTCGTCAGGTTGGGAGCCCGTCCTCGGCAGAGAGACGTGCCTGGTCGAGAGAGCCCGATCCACGGCGCTGATGTCGCAAACGATTCAGCTCCAAAGGACGCCGATGGAACTGCCCGCCCCGACCCCGAGGCCCAGCAACGATGACGCCGGACGCGGACGCCGGACGCCGGACGCCGGACCAGCCCAGTGGATCCCGGCTCGGGCTTCGGCGGCGCCGCCACTGCCTGAGTGATCGACGTTGCACGGGGCGCGCCTGAGTTGGGCCGACCGGCACCGCACCACTACAGTCCCAGGAATGCCGGACATGGTGCAGCCCCAGGTCAAGTTGATCGCGTGGACCCAATTCGCGGCCCCGGACGACGTGCCGTGGTCGACCGACGCGGAGGGTGGCCAGGCGCTCGCCGAGTTCGCCGGTCGGGCCTGCTACCAGTCGTGGAAGAAGCCGAACCCGGCGACCGCCACCAACGCCGGCTACCTGGCGCACATCCTCGAGGTGGGCCACCTCAGCGTGCTGGAGCACGGCTCGGTCACCTTCTACTTCACCGGGGTGTCCCGCTCCTTCACCCACGAGCTGATCCGGCACCGGCACTTCTCGTACTCCCAGCTGTCCCAGCGGTACGTCCCGGAGCGGGACGCGGCCATGGTCGAGCCGGCGGTCATCGCCGACGACCCCGAGCTGCACAAGAGGTTCGTGGAGGCGGCCGAGGCCAGCGTTCGGGCGTACACCGAGTTGCTGGAGGGCCTCGAGCAGCGCTTCTCCGACGAGCCGAACCCGACGCTGCGCCGCAAGCAGGCCCGGCAGGCGGCCCGGGCGGTGCTGCCCAACGCCACCGAGACCCGGATCGTGGTCTCCGGCAACTACCGGGCCTGGCGGCACTTCATCGCGATGCGGGCCACCGAGCATGCCGATGTGGAGATCCGTGAGCTGGCCGTCGAGTGCCTGCGCCAGCTGCAGGGTGTCGCCCCGAACGTGTTCGCCGACTTCGTGATCTCCACGCTGCCGGACGGCACCGAGGTGGCGGCCAGCCCGCACGAGGCGTCCTGAGCCCTTCCCCGGCAGGGCCCGGCTGGTCGTCCGCTAGGTTGGAGGGTATGACGCACGACCACCTCGACGCCGCGGCCCGACCGGCGTCCCGCCCTTTCGGCCGGCTGCTGACAGCCATGGTGACCCCGTTCACCCCCGACGGTTCCCTCGATCTCGACGGCGCCGCCCGGCTGGCGAGCCACCTGGTCGACGAGCAGGGCAACGACGCGCTGGTGGTCAACGGCACCACCGGTGAGTCGCCGACCACCACCGACGCGGAGAAGGAACACCTGATCCGGGCCGTGGTGGAGGCTGTCGGTGACCGCGCCAAGGTGGTCGCGGGCGTCGGCACCAACGACACCCGACACACCATCGAGCTGGCCGCCGCCGCCGAGAAGGCGGGTGCGCACGGCCTGCTGGTGGTCACCCCGTACTACAACAAGCCGCCGCAGAGCGGGTTGCTGCGCCACTTCACCGCGGTGGCCGACGCCACCGGTCTGCCGGTGATGCTGTACGACATTCCGCACCGCTCCGGCGTGCCGATCGACACCGAGACGCTGGTCCGGCTCGCCGAACACGGCCGGATCGTCGCGGTCAAGGACGCCAAGGGCGACCTGACCGCGACCAGCTGGGTCACCAGCCGCACCACCCTCGCCTTCTACAGCGGCGAGGACGCGCTCACCCTGCCGGCGCTGGCCGTCGGCAGCGTGGGCGTGGTCGGCACCTCGACGCACTTCAGCGGGGCGCTGACCGCACAGATGATCGAGGCGTACGACGCGGGGGACATGCCGACCGCGCTGGCCCTGCACCGGCGGCTGCTGCCGCTGTTCACCGGCATCTTCCGTACCCAGGGCACGATCCTGGTGAAGGCGGGCCTGGCGTCGCTGGGCCTGCCGGCCGGCCCGGTGCGACCCCCGCTCGTGGACGCCACCGACGACGAGATCGCCCAGCTGCGCGCGGACTTCGCGGCAGCGGGCCTGGAGCTGCCCGAATGAACGAACGAAACGATGGACGCCGAGTGACGGCGTCGCAGAACGAGGTGGACGCGTGACCGAGGCGCACATCGGGGCGGAACTACCCCCGCCGTTGCCGGAAGGCGGCCTGCGGATCATTCCGCTCGGCGGGCTCGGCGCCATCGGTCGGAACATGACCGTCTTCGAGTACGACGGCAAGTTGCTGATCGTCGACTGCGGGGTGCTGTTCCCCGACGTCGAGCAGCCGGGTGTGGATCTGATCCTGCCCGACTTCGGCCCGATCCTGGACCGGCTCGCCGACGTCCAGGCGATCGTGCTGACGCACGGCCACGAGGACCACATCGGCGCGGTGCCGTACCTGCTCGCCCACAAGCCCGACATCCCGCTGGTCGGTTCCCAGTTCACCCTCGCCCTGGTCGAGGCGAAGTTGGCCGAGCGGCGGATCCAGCCGTACACGCTGACCGTGCGGGAGGGTGGCCGCGAGCGGCTCGGCCCGTTCGAGTGTGAGTTCTTCGCTGTCAACCACTCGATCCCGGACGCTCTCGCGGTGGCCATCCGCACCCCCGCCGGCCTGGTGCTGCACACCGGCGACTTCAAGATGGACCAGCTCCCCCTGGACGGTCGGATCACCGACCTGGCCGGCTTCGCCCGGCTCGGCGCCGAAGGCGTCGACCTGCTGCTGTCCGACTCCACCAACGCGGAGATCCCCGGCTTCGTCACCCCGGAGCGGGAGATCGGGCCGGTGCTCGACTCGATCTTCGCGAAGGCCAAGGGCCGGATCATCGTGGCCTCGTTCGCCTCGCACGTGCACCGCGTGCAGCAGGTCTTCGACTCCGCCGCCGAGCACGGCCGCAAGGTCGCGCTGATCGGCCGGTCCATGGTCCGCAACATGGGCATCGCCCGGGACCTCGGCCTGCTCAACATCCCGGCCGGCCTGGTCATCGGGATCGAGGAGGCGACCACGCTGCCGCCGGAGCAGATCGTGTTGATGTCCACCGGTTCGCAGGGTGAGCCGATGAGCGCGCTGGGCCGGATGGCCAGCGGCGACCACCGGCACATCACCATCGCCCCCGGTGACACGGTCGTGCTGGCCTCGTCACTGGTGCCCGGCAACGAGACCTCGGTCTACCGGGTGATCAACCGGCTGGCCCGGGCCGGCGCGGTGGTCGTGCACAAGGACGTGGCCAAGGTGCACGTCTCCGGGCACGCCCCCGCCGGGGAGCTGCTCTACCTGCTCAACGTGGTCCGGCCCAGCAACCTGATGCCCGTGCACGGCGAGTGGCGGCACCTGCGCGCCCACGCCCGGCTCGGCATCGAGTCCGGGGTCGCCGCCGACCGGGTGGTGCTCTGCGAGGACGGCGACGTGGTCGACCTGGTCGAGGGCCGCGCCAGCCTGGTCGGGCACGTGAAGAGCCGGTACGTCTACGTGGACGGCCTCGCCGTCGGCGACGTCAGCGAGTCGTTGCTCACCGAACGGCGGATCCTCGGTGACGGCGGTTTCATCGCCACCACCGTCGTGGTCGACTCGGTCACCGGCAAGGTGGTCGCCGGCCCGACGCTCTCCGCGAAGGGCTTCTCCGAGGACCCGGAGGCGTTCAACCCGGTGGTGCCGCTGGTCACCGAGGCGCTCAACCGGGCCGCGGCCGACGGGATCACCGACCCGCACCAGCTGCAGCAGATCGTCCGGCGGACCGTGGGGCGGTGGGTCAACGACAAGTACCGTCGTCGGCCGATGATCGTGCCCACCGTCGTCGAGGTCTGAGCGACGTCCGCTGACGCCGGTCCACCCGAGCGGGGTGGGCCGGCGTTCGCCGTGTTCGGGGCGGTCAGGGCAGCGCGGCGACCGCCTCGGCGTACGCGACGCCGGTGGCGATGGCGGCGTCCATGAGGACCCGCAGCTGCGCCGGGGCGACCCCGTGCGCCAGGTCGGTGGCCAGGTCGCCGGCAAGCACCAACTCGTCGCCGAGGTCGTGCGCGTACGCCTTGGGCAGCAGCCGGTCATGGTTCCACGCGTTGCAGAAGGCGTACGCCTCGGCGCGGCGGGCCGCCGGCAGCCGACGGTTGGCCATGGCCCGTGCGTGCAGTACCTCACCGCGCTCACCGGCCCGCCGGAACTGGATCACCGCACCGTCCCAGTGGCCGACCACCGTCCCGCCCTCGTCCAGCGTGTACCGGTCGCCGCGCCCGTCCAGGACGGCGGTGATCATGGTGAGGGAGAGCGCGGACAACTCGCGTTCACCGGGCTCGGCCTCGACGTCGCGGCGGTCGGTGTCGGGATCGTCGAGCCCGGCACCGTCGTCGTCGGTGGGTAGCGGCACCAGCGCCGCGAGGGGGCGCTCGGCCAACCAGGCGGCCATCCGTCCGGAGTGGTGCCCGGTCCCGTTGCGCGCGTCGAAGCTGCCGGCCAACTCGCTGGCCACCCCGAGCAGCAGCGCCCCGAGCGAAGCCACGTCCAACTCGGTGGCGGTCCGCTCGCCGTACGCCGGGCGGGGCATCGTCCGCCCGCCGAGCCCTGCCTCCACGGCCAGCGCACAGACCAGTGCCCCGGCGGAGGCGAACTCCATGGCGGCCAGATCGTCGGTCGGCCGGTCCAACCGGGGCAGCTGCTCGGCCAGAATGGCCAGGCCGCGTTCCAGGTGCCCGCCCAGCGCGCAGAACCGCAGGTGCGCGGCGAGGTGCCCGAACGCCGCCCGCTCGTGCCGGTGCCGGCGGTAGGCCCGCATGTGTGCCGCCGCCGCCCGCGCCGGCTCGCCGGTCCGCAGCGCCGGCAGCAGACCGGCGACCAGGTCCCGCTCGGGTTGGTCGGTGCAGGATCGCGGATCGCCGTCGGATGCGCCGAGTTCGGTGAGCGCGGCACTCCATTCGCCCCAACCGGCCAGCAGCTCGGCCCGCCGGGCCGAGGCGCAGCCCGGGCAGCCGCCGGCCGGGCCGGGCCGTTTCCCGGACCACCGCTCGTACCAGTGCCGGGCGGTGGGCTCGTCGCCCAGGTGATCGGCGATCCGGCAGTGCAGCTCCGCGACGGTCGGTGTGTCCGGGCCGTCCGCCCCGACGCGGTGGGCCAGGTCGTGCAGCAGGGACCGGGTCTGGTCCAGCCCGACCCTGGGGGTCCCGAGCAGCGCCTCCACCGCGTACCGCTGGTAGCGCAGCAGCAGCGGGTTCTCCACGTCGGTGAGCAGGTCGGGCCGGTGGTCGGCGGCGGCCCGGCAGCGCCGGACCGGCTCGACCAGCCGCCACCGCTCCCCGTGCAGCAGGTACGCCTCGATCAGCGCGAACCGGGCGTCCATCCCGGACCGGACGTCGCCGGCCGCGTCGGCGCGTTCGGCGAGCCGTTCCAGGGCCGCCTGCCGGGCCGGGCCGTCGGGGAGGTCCCGGGCGTCGGCGAGCGCGGCCTCCAACGCCGGTACGCGGCCACGGGCGAGGCGGTCACCGGGACCGGTGGGTGGCGTGCCGGTGCGGTTGCCGGTGGACTCGTCCCGGCTGGTCACGACGGCACCGCACCGGGCAGTCGACGGACCGCCACGGCCAGCTGGCAGCCGGTGGAGATGCCACAGTCGAGCAGTTGGTCGAGCTGGTGGGGGGTGACTCCGCGTTCCAGGTCGGTGATCACCTCGCCGTACACCCGGGCCCGACCGTCGTCGTCGACGTGCACGAACGCCTTCGGCCAGAGCCGGTCGTGGTTCCAGGAGTTGCAGAACGCGTACAGGTCGGGAACCCGTTCGATGCCGAAGGTCGGATCGACCATGGTGCGGATCTGGAGCAGCTCCCCGTCACCGCCGACGCGGAGGAACCAGATCATGTTGTCGTCGAAGAGGCCCACCAGGTCGCCGTCGGGTGTCGGGCCGACGGACCGGCCACGGGCGGCGAGCACCGCGGCGACCAGGTCACCGGTCAGCGGACGCAGTGCGCCAGGGTGGCCGGCCAGCGGATCGTCCGGATCGCCCGCGAGTTCCGGCGACGCCATGGGGCATCCCTTCTGAGGCGGATATCACGACCGGCGGTGGGGTTCGTGTTACGACGCGCGGACACGACCCGGAAAAGCGGGGATCTGCCCGGCACCACCGTTACCGTGACTCTATGGCGGGCCGTACCTCTCAGGCGAGCCGGCGGCGCGGCGCGTCGCCGCGCGGTGGCACCAACAGTCGTGCCCGTCAACCGGCGAAGAAGACCCGGGCGCCGGTCCGACGGCGCACCACGCCGCCCCGACCCGGCCCGGCGGTCTACGTCGGCCGCGCGATCGGTGCACTGTGGATGGGGCTGGCGCACGGGATGGGCTGGGCCGTGCGCGCCGCCGGGCGGCAGGCTGCCTCGGCCCGTGACCTCGACCCGGAGCACCGCCGGGACGGCGCCGGGCTGCTCATGTTCGGGCTCGCCCTGCTCTCCGCCGTGGCGCTCTGGCTGTCCGGAGCGGGGCCGGTGGGCGCGCGACTCGCCGACACGATCCGGCTGTTCCTGGGCGCGATCTCGGTGGTCGTACCGGTGCTGTTGATGATCGGGGCGTGGCGGCTGATGCGTCAGCCGGCGGACCCGGAGCACCGGGGCCGCGGGTTGATCGGTTGGGGTTCGCTGCTGGTGTCGACGGCCGCGTTGCTCCAGATCGGCCAGGACCCGGTGGACACGCTGGAGCGTGACTTCGCCGGCGGTCTGATCGGCGCGGGCGTCGGTGGGCTGTTGGAGCGGGCGGTGACCGCCTGGGTGGCGGTGCCGCTGCTCGTCCTGTTGCTGCTCTTCGGCCTGCTCGTGGTGACCGCGACGCCGATCAACAAGATTCCCGAGCGGCTGGGCCTGCTCGCCGGCGGGCTGGTGGGCGCGCCGGAGACCGACGAGGAGGTCGACGAGCCGGTCGCGAAGCCGGCGCGTAAGCGACCGGCCAAGCGGATGCCCCCGCCGCTGGACCCGGACGACTTCGAGGACCTGGACGGCGCTGACCGCCAGGAGACCATGGTCCTGCCGCGCAAGTCACCGGCGAAGGTGCCGGCGAGCCGCAAGCCGCCGGTCGAGCCGCCGGAGCACTCCCCGGCTCCGACCCGGGCCGAGCAGCTCGCGTTGACCGGGCTGGCCGGGGACTACACCCTGCCGCCGGCCAACATGCTCAGCGCCGGGGCCGCCGCGAAGACCCGCAGCAAGGCCAACGACGAGGTGATCGCCGCGCTGACCGGCGTGTTCGACCAGTTCGATGTGGACGCCGCGGTCACCGGCTTCACCCGTGGCCCGACCGTCACCCGTTACGAGGTGGAGCTGGGCCACGGCGTCAAGGTCGAGCGGATCACCCAGCTGTCCCGCAACATCGCGTACGCGGTGAAGTCGCCGGATGTCCGGATCCTCAGCCCGATCCCGGGCAAGAGCGCCGTCGGTGTGGAGATCCCGAACACCGACCCGGAAAACGTCGCCCTCGGTGACGTGCTGCGCTCGCGGGCGGCGACCAGCGATCACCACCCGATGGTGGTGGCGCTCGGTAAGGACATCGAGGGCGGTTACGTGGTGGCCAACCTCGCCAAGATGCCGCACATCCTGATCGCCGGCGCGACCGGCGCGGGCAAGTCGAGCTGCCTCAACACCCTGCTGGTCTCCATCCTCACCCGGGCCACGCCGGACGAGGTCCGGCTGTTGCTGATCGACCCGAAGCGGGTCGAGATGACCGGCTACGAGGGCATCCCGCACCTGGTCACCCCCATCGTGACCAACGCGAAGAAGGCGGCCGACTCGCTGGACTGGGTGGTCCGCGAGATGGACATGCGCTACGACGACCTCGCCGCCAACGGGGTCCGGCACATCGACGACTTCAACCGCAAGGTCCGCAACGGCGAGATCAAGGCCCCGCCGGGCAGCGAGCGGGAGATGCGGCCGTACCCGTACCTGTTGGTGATCGTGGACGAGCTGGCCGACCTGATGATGGTCGCGCCGCGCGACGTGGAGGACTCGGTCGTCCGGATCACCCAGTTGGCCCGTGCCGCCGGCATCCACCTGGTGCTGGCCACCCAGCGCCCCTCGGTGGACGTGGTGACCGGTCTGATCAAGGCGAACGTGCCGTCCCGGCTGGCGTTCGCCACCTCCTCCCTGGCGGATTCCCGGGTCATCCTGGACCAGCCGGGTGCGGAGAAGCTGCTCGGTCGTGGTGACGGCCTCTTCCTGCCGATGGGCGCCTCCAAGCCGGTCCGCATCCAGGGCGCCTGGGTCACCGAGCGCGAGATCGCCGACGTGGTGAAGTTCTGCAAGGACCAGCGGGAGCCGGAGTTCCGGCCGGACGTGCTGGCCCCGGCGCAGGAGAGCAAGAAGAAGATCGACGAGGACATCGGCGACGACCTCGACCTGTTGGTCCAGGCGGTGGAGTTGGTGGTCACCTCGCAGTTCGGCTCGACCTCGATGCTCCAGCGCAAGTTGCGGGTGGGTTTCGCCAAGGCGGGCCGCCTGATGGACCTGATGGAGACCCGGGGGGTGGTCGGGCCGTCCGAGGGGTCGAAGGCGCGCGACGTGCTGGTCAAGCCGGACGAGTTGGACGAGGTCCTGGTCGGCCTGCGCGGCGACGTGGACTGACCGACAGCCGACCCCGGACGCACGACGGGCCCGCCGGTATCCGGCGGGCCCGTGACGGGGAAGAGGTCAGTTGTTGATCAACGCGCCGATGATCACCAGGCTGATGATCGCGGCGACGACGCTCGCCACGGCGGCGTACCAACCCAGCGGCTTGTCGCCCAGCACGGCGCCGACGACGCCCGCGATCACGCCGAGTACGCCAAAGATGATCGGGTTGAGCAGCAGGGCCAGGACCGCGAAGACGAAACCCACGATGGTGACGATGCGGGCGGCGTTGCTGCGGGGACGGGCGGTGCTCGGCATGTCGGTCATGTCTTCCTCCGGGTGAGAGCCTGTCGTGACAGATCGATCACTACCCACTGGTGGGGCCGGTCACGCCTGTCGCCGGGACACCTCAGTGGAAGATCTTCAACCCGATCACGCCCGCCACCACCAGCAGCAGGCAGAGGATCCGGGGCAGGCTCGCCGACTCGCCGAGCGCCAGCATCCCGACCAGTGCGGTGCCGACCGCGCCGATGCCGACCCAGACCGCGTAGCCGGTGCCGACGGGAATGTCCCGCAGCGCGTACGACAGCCCGGCCATGCTCAGCAGGAGTGTCACCACGAACACCACGGACGGGACCAGCCGGCTGAAACCGGCGCTGCGGTCCAGGGCGATCGCCCAGGCCGTCTCCAGCAGTCCTGAGATCACCAGCACGAGCCAGGCCATCGTTCACCTCACCGGAAGCGCCCGGGGCTGCCGCACCGGGACGAGTCGAGTCTGCACGTCACGCGGGGCGTCTTGGCCTGACCGGGTACGCCCACCACTCGTCCGGAGTGACCACGAGCATCCGGCCACCGGGTCCGACGCTAGCACCGCCCCCGGCGCGGTGGCGGTGACCACCGCCACGCTCCGTTGACCTCTACCTGACTTCAACATGCACTATCGCCAGCATGACCCTGCTCTACGCCGACCCCGAGGTCGCCGCCACGCTGGACGCCGCCACCACGGTCGACGCCATGCGCGCCGCGCTCCTGGCCGCGTACGAGGGACGCCTGATCGCACCGCCCCGGGCCGCCGCACCGCTGGACGGCGGGCGGATGGTGCTCACCGCCGGGCACCTGGTCGGCGAATGGTACGGCTTCCGGTCGTACGACACCTTCGGTCACCCGCAGGGCGAGCAGTTGGTGGTGCTGCACGACGCCCGGACCGGGGCGGTCCGGGCGGTGGCGGTCGGCGAGGAGCTGGGCTCCCGTCGTACCGGCGGGTTGGGTGGTGCCGCTGTCGACGCGCTGGCCCGGCCCGACGCCGCCACCCTCGGTGTGATCGGCTCCGGCCGGCAGGCGTGGACCCAGGTCTGGGCCGCCGCCGCGGTCCGCCCGCTACGCGAGGTGGTGGTGCACAGTCGGTCCGCCGCTCGCCGGGAGACCTTCGCCACCCGGGTCCGTGCCGAACTGGGCGTGCCGGCCCGAGCGGTGGCCGACCCGGGCTCGGCCGTCACCGGGCGGGACCTGGTGGTGCTGGCGACCACCAGCCCGACCCCGGTGCTGCGCGCCGCCGACCTCAGCCCCGGCACCCACGTCAACGCGGTCGGCTTCAAGCAACGCGACCGCAGCGAGTTCGGCACCGACCTGCTGGACACCGCCGATCTCCTGGTCACCGATTCGCCGGTCCAGGCGGTCGACTACCAGCCGCCGATGCTCGCCGCCACACCCCCGTACCTCGGGCGGTTGCGTGACCTAGGCGGCATCCTGGCCGGCGCGGTCCCCGGCCGGACCAGCGCGGACCAGGTCTCGGTCTTCTGCTGCACCGGCCTGGCCGGCACCGAGGTGTTCCTGCTCGACGCGCTGACCCGGGTGGCCGCCCCGGCCCGCTGACCCGGCACACGGGGCTGACCGAACAGCGGACCGCCGCCTGCGCGACCGGACGGGTCGCCGGTGGCGCGAACCGATCATGATGAGGGTGGCCGCGCGACCGCCGGCGGAGCAACCCGAGCGTGAGGTGCCATGGTCCTCGGACTGGTGACTGTCCTGTCGGTACTCCGGGTCGCGGCGACCACCGGCTACTCCGGTCCTAGCCTTTCGCCGCGATGAACGTCTCCCATCGGGTCGTCGAGATCGCCCTGCCGCTCGCGAGTCTCGCCCTCTGGGCCGTGGTCTACGGAATGACCCGGCTGGCCACCCGACCCTCCGCCCCGGCCCCGGCCCCGCTGGACCTTTCCGGCGCCGAGCCGCCGGCCGTGGTCAGCCTGCTCGCCAACCGTTGGCGGCACACTGTGGGCGCCGCCGAGTCCACGCTGCTCGACCTGGCCGCGCGCCGCTACCTGGACCTGCGTCAGACCGAACCGGATCCCCGCCGGACCACGGTGCACCTGACCGGCCTCGCCGCCGACGACCTCAACCCGTACGAGCGGCAGGTCTTCGACCGGGTGACCGCCCGGGCGGTCGACGGGGTGGTGCCACTCACCGCGCTGGCCTTCTCCGACGAGAAGCAGTCTGCGGCCTGGTCCAAACGGCTGCGCCGGGCGGTCGTCGCCGACGCCCGGCGGCGTGGGCTCTCCCGCCCCCGGTCCTCCCGAGGGCTTGTCCATCTGTTCACCGTGCTCGGCGCGGTCGTCGCGGCCGTGGTCGGGGTCGGGAGCTGGCACTACGTGACCCGCGTCGGGCAGGACGTCTTCGGCAGTGCCGCCGCGTTCCTCGTCACCCTGGCGGTGCTCGTCAGCCTTGCCCGTAGGGACCTGGGGGAACGGGACACGCCCGCCGGCCGGGCCGCCGCCGCCCGCTGGCTCGGGGTGCGCGACTGGCTGGGCGGGCAGGAGGGTTTCGCCGACCTGCCACCCGTCGCCGTCACGCTCGGCAACCGCCATCTGCCGTACGGGGTCGCGCTCGGCGTTTCCCGGGGGGCCGCCGAGGTGGTCGACCTCGGCATGGCCGACCGCCGACGACTCTGGTCGTCGTACGGGGGCCGGTGGCGTCAGGTGGATGTCAGCTATCCGCGCGGGTTCCCCCGGTACGGCCAGCCGCTGGGCTGGATCGTCTTCCGGGCGCTCA
The DNA here is from genome assembly GCF_029809455.1 of Micromonospora sp. DH14. Taxonomy (NCBI): domain Bacteria; kingdom Bacillati; phylum Actinomycetota; class Actinomycetes; order Micromonosporales; family Micromonosporaceae; genus Micromonospora; species Micromonospora sp. DH14. Next base: position 198,269 of record NZ_JARVKT010000008.1, read on the forward strand.
TCGCCGGCCTGCTGGGAGGGACGTTCACCCGGGTGATCGGGGGATCGCCGATCCCCTGGTTCGACGACCTCGGCCCGGTCGCACTCGGAGTGGTCCTGGTCGGCCTCGCGCTGCTCGTCCTCGCCGGGTATCTCCTGCTCCGTGCGGCGGTCGACCTGGCCGCCCCGATCACCGTCACCGGCGAGGTGCTCTGGCACGAGGTGTGGCAGCGGCAGACGTCGGACGACGGTCCGGGCCGGATCGTCAACCGCTACCTGGTCATCGACGACGGTCACGCCAACCAGCTCCGCGCGTGGGTCATCCCGGAGCAGATCGCGGGGGAGTGCCGCCTCGGTGACGTGGTCACCGCCCAGGTCCGGCCGTGGACCCGGCGGGTGCTCGGGGTGAGCGTCCACCGCGCCACTCCGGACCCCGCCGAACACGCCGCGTCCGAGCCCCGCTTCGGGCACGAGGGGTCGGCGGACCGGCCGGGGTGACGAAGCCGACACCCGGGCCCGAACCGGGGGTGCTCCCGTGCCGCCGCTGGTCCGGCCGCCCGCGTGCGTGGGCTCACCGGACCGGCCCGGTACCCTCGGATGGTGTCTGCCACCTCTCCTTCGCCCGCTGAGCACGCCGAGGGCCGTCGCGTCGCCCTGCTGACCCTGGGCTGTGCCCGCAACGAGGTCGACTCGGAGGAGCTGGCCGCCCGCCTGCACGCCGACGGCTGGCAGGTGAGCACCGACGGCGAGGGCGCCGACGTGGTGGTCGTCAACACCTGCGGTTTCGTGGAGAAGGCCAAGCAGGACTCCATCCAGACCCTGCTCGCCGCCGCCGGGACGGGCGCCAAGGTGGTCGCCGCGGGCTGCATGGCCGAGCGGTACGGCCGGGAGCTGGCCGACAGCCTGCCCGAGGCGCAGGCGGTGCTGAGCTTCGACGACTACCCGGACATCGCCGCCCGGCTCAACGCCGTCGTCGCCGGCGAGCAGATCAGCGCGCACACCCCGCGCGACCGGCGGGAGCTGCTGCCGCTGACCCCGGTGCGCCGCCGCGACAGCGGGGTGTCGCTGCCCGGCCACGGCACCGTGACCCGCACCCCCACCGACACCGACGAGCACACGCCGGCGCACCTGCGCCAGGTGCTGCGCCGACGGCTCGACACCGGCCCGGTGGCCTCGCTGAAGCTGGCCAGCGGCTGCGACCGCCGCTGCGCGTTCTGCGCCATCCCGGCCTTCCGGGGGGCGTTCGTCTCGCGTACGCCGGACGAGCTGCTCGCCGAGGCGGAGTGGCTGGCCAAGTCCGGGGTACGGGAGCTGGTGCTGGTCAGCGAGAACTCCACCTCGTACGGCAAGGACCTGGGTGACCCGCGCGCCCTGGAGAAGCTGCTGCCGCAGCTCGCCGCGGTGAGCGGCATCGTCCGGGTGCGGGCCAGCTACCTCCAGCCGGCCGAGACCCGGCCGGGGCTGGTCGAGGCGATCGCCACGACCCCGGGTGTGGCACCGTACTTCGACCTGTCGTTCCAGCACTCCAGCGAGCCGGTGCTGCGCCGGATGCGGCGTTTCGGCTCCACCGACCGGTTCCTGGAGCTGTTGGCCGGTGCGCGCGCCCTGGCCCCGGAAGCGGGCGCCCGGAGCAACTTCATCGTCGGTTTCCCCGGCGAGACCCGCGCCGACGTCGACGAGCTGGTCCGGTTCCTGACCGAGGCCCGGCTCGACGCGATCGGCATGTTCGACTACAGCGACGAGGACGGCACCGAGGCCGCCGGCCTGCCCGGCAAGGTCTCCGCCGCGACGATCAAGCGGCGCTACGACCGGCTCAGTGCCCTCGCCGACGAGCTCTGCTCGCAGCGGGCCGAGGACCGGCTCGGCTCGACCGTCGAGGTGCTTGTCGACTCGATCGAGGACGGCGTGGTGGAGGGCCGGGCGGCCCACCAGGCGCCGGAGGTCGACGGCTCCACCACCCTGGTCGCACCGGCCGAGGGCGGGGTCGACCTGGCCGCGCTGCGCCCGGGCGATCTGGTACGCGCGACAGTGACCGGCACCGAAGGGGTGGACCTGCTCGCCGTGCCGGATGAGATGATCTCGGCGGCGCCCGGCGCGGCACGGTGACGGCGGGCCCGAGCGGAGCGGGGGACGCAGGTGGTGCGGTGCCGGGAACGCCACGGCGGCCCGAGCGGAGTGCGGCGGTGACCGGGGCGACGGAGTCGACGCCCGGCCGGGTGGTGGCCGTGGTCCCCGTCGTCAACGCCGCCAACGCGCTGACCGCCCTGCGGCTGGTGCTGGTGCCGGTCTTCGCCGCCTCGGTGATCATGTCCGGGATGACCCACGCCGGGTGGCGGATGGCGGCCTGCCTGATCTTCGCCGTGGCCTCGGCGACCGACCTCGTGGACGGCTGGATCGCCCGCCGCTTCGGGCTGGTCACCTCGGTCGGCAAGGTGGCCGACCCGATCGCCGACAAGGCGCTCACCGGTGCCGCGCTGGTGCTGCTCTCCTGGTACGACCAGCTGCCCTGGTGGGTGACCGCGCTGATCCTCGTCCGCGAGCTGGGCATCACCGGGTTGCGGTTCTGGGTGATCCGCCACGGTGTGATCGCCGCCAGCCGAGGCGGCAAGGTCAAGACGGCGCTCCAGATCCTGGCCATCGCCTGGTACCTGTGGCCGATGCCGGCCGCGCTCGCCACCGTCGGGCCGTGGATCATGGCCGCCGCCGTCCTGGTCACGGTGGCCACCGGCTTCGACTACATAGCCCAAGCCCTCCGCCTGCGCCGCCCCCACTAGCCCCCACCCCGCCCCGACCCCCCGTTGATCATGAAGTTATTGCCCGCCGCCTCGGCGTGTCATGGCAATAACTTCATGATCGACGCGATTGGGTTGGGGTTGGGGATCGGTGGGTGGGGAAGGACTGGGGATGCGGCGAGGGGTGAAGGCGGGGTGGCGGTGGACAGCGCTGGGGTGAGTGGTGCCGAGGTGGACGGTGCCGAGGTGGACGGCCCTGAGGTGGACGGTGCCGAGGTCGGCAGCGCGGCGGCCGCCGTGGTGCACCGGTTGTCCGAGCGGCACGAGACGCTCGCCACCGTCGAATCCCTCACCGGCGGATCGCTGGCCGCCTCGATCGTGAACATCGCCGGGGTCAGCGGGGTCTACCAGGGTGGCCTCGTGGTCTACGCCACCGAGTTGAAGGCGACGCTGGCTGGCGTCCCCGCCGACCTGCTCGCCGAGCGGGGGCCGGTGGACCCGGAGGTGGCGGCGGCGCTCGCCGAGGGCGGCCGACAGCGGTGCGGTGCGGACTGGGGACTGGCCACCACCGGGGTCGCCGGTCCCGAACCGCAGGACGGCAAGCCGGTGGGCCTGGTCTACGTGGCGGTCGCCGGCCCGAACGGCGGTGAGGTCCGCCAGCTCGACCTGGACGGCGGGCGCGACCACGTCCGGGCGGCGGCGGTGGTCGAGGCGCTGCGGCTGCTCACCGAGCGGCTGGCCGCCGCGACACGGTGAAATTCGCTGCGGCACGGTGAAATTCGCTGCGGCACGGTGAAATTCGCTGCGGCACGGTGAAATTCGCCGTGACACGGTGAATGCCGCCCGGGGTGGGCTCGGACCGCCCCGGCAGGCCCGCCCCGGCGAACCGACGGGCGGGGCGGGATGTCGCCCGGGCCCGCAACGGGTACGGTTGCGGGAAGGCTCCGACGTTCGGGGCCGGCGTGGTCCGCCGCGACCGGCTGCCCAGCGCCGGGCGCGAGGAATCCCTCTGGGGGAGGTGCGATGATCCTGCTACGCCGGGTGATCGGTGACGCACTGCGAGCGCGCCGGCAGGGCCAGCAGCGCACGCTGCGTGAGGTCTCCACCGCCGCCAACGTCAGCCTCGGCTACCTCTCCGAGATCGAACGGGGGCACAAGGAGCCGTCCAGCGAGCTGCTCGCCGCGATCTGTGACGCCCTCGGTGCCCGCCTGTCCGAGCTGCTGCGTGAGGTGAGCGACACCGTGGCGCTCGCCGAGCAGATGCCCGATGTGCTCGTCTCGATGCCGGACGAGCCGGCCGACGCCGCGCCCAAGAGCACCAACCGGGGCGTCCGTCGGGTCACCTCCGACGGCAAGGTCGCCGTCTCGGTCCGCCAGGACTCGCCGCTCAAGGCCACCCTGCGCAGCACCCGGGTCCGCCCGACCGAGCGCGACCGGGACGTGGTCTGCGCCGCCTGACCCCGATCCGGCTGACCGTGGGCGGGGTGGCCCCGGCCGCGTAGGGTTGCTCGCAGGAGCCGCCGGTGCTGTCGACCGCCCGGTACGGATGCCTCGTTGGCGTTCTGCTGGGACGATGGAGGCCGGCCGGTGACGGTCGGTCGGTTCAGCCGGCCCGGCCGTGGTGGAGCGACGCTACTGAGGGGATACCACGGAGATGGCGAACCCGTTCGTCAAGGGTTGGAACTACCTGATGGCGCTCTTCGGTGCGAAGATCGACGAGCACGCCGATCCCAAGGTGCAGATCCAGCAGGCCATCGAGGATGCCCAGCGGCAGCACCAGGCACTGGTCCAGCAGGCCGCCGCGGTGATCGGCAACCAGCGGCAGCTGGAGATGAAGCTGTCCCGGCAGATGTCCGAGGTCGAGCGGTTGCAGGGCAACGCCCGGCAGGCACTGGTGCTGTCCGACCAGGCCCGGGCCAAGGGCGACGAGGCCGAGGCGGTGCGCTTCGAGCAGTCCGCGCAGACGCTGGCCAGCCAGCTCGTCTCCGCCGAGCAGGCCACCGAGGACCTGAAGACCCTGCATGACCAGGCGCTGGGCGCCGCCGCGCAGGCCCGCCGGGCGGTCGAGAACAACTCGATGATCCTCCAGCAGAAGCTCGCCGAGCGCACCAAGCTGCTCAGCCAGCTGGAGCAGGCCAAGATGCAGGAGACGGTGGCCCGCTCGCTGGAATCGATGTCGTCGCTGACCGCGCCGGGCACCACCCCGTCCCTGGACGAGGTGCGCGACCGCATCGAGCGGCGGTACGCCAACGCGATGGGCCGCGCCGAACTGGCCGGCAACTCCGTCGAGGGCCGTATGTTGGAGATTCAGAAGGCCACCATCGACTCGGCCGGCTCGGCCCGGCTGGAGCAGATCCGGTCCAGCATGGCGGGGGAGCAGCTCGGCGGCGCGACCCAGCGACCGGCCGTACCGCAGGCCGAGAAGACCGGCCCGGCCAACGACCCGACCGCCGCCGCCCGACTGGACGAACTGCGCGCCAGCATGGCCCGCGAACGCGGCACCGGCGACCCCACCGCCGCCGGCTGAACGACCGGACCGAGGAGGCACTGTGGCAGACGAGCGGACCCGGTACTTCCGGAGGCTGGGTCGGCTTCGCCGGTCGGCCCGACGGTGGAGCGTGCTGGCCGGTGGGCTCGGCGGCGCGGCGGCGGTGCTGACCCCGTACGCCGGTCTTGGTCTGCCCGACGCGGCCTGGGCCGGTGCCGCGGGCAGTGCGGTGGCGCTCGCCGCCTGGCGGTGGATCGACGTGCGCGCCCTGGCCGCCCAGCCGGCACCCCCGGCGCTCGACCCGGCCGAGGCGGCGGCCCGCTCGCGGGCCCGGCTGGTCGCCGCCGTCGAACGGCTGCCGGTCGGCCCGGGCGTGCTGGCCGAGGTGCGCCGGGTCCGTTCCCGGATCGCACTGCGCGGCACCAGCGCCGGGGAGCAGTGGGTCCGCCTGGACCGGGCGGCGCTCACCCTGGCCGGGATGGCCCCCCGGCTCACCGGGCTGGCCGAGCCGGCGGTGCTGGAGGCCGCCGCCGCCGACCGCTCGCTGCGCGACCTGGCCACCCGGGTGGCCAGTGTCGAACGCGCGCTGCGGCTGGCCCCGGCCGACGCCCGGCCGCCGCTGGCCGAGGCGCACGCCGCGCTGACCGCGCAACTAAAGGCCGGGGTGGCGGCGTACGAACGGCTGGTGGTCGCCGCCGCCGGCTATCTGGCCGAGGACGCCCGACCGGAGAGCGCCCACCCGGCCGCCGACCGGCTCACCGAGGCGACCGACCTGCTGCACGGGGTCGCCGGGGCCCTCGCCGAGCTGCGGGCCGTCGGCACCCCGCTGCGCGCACCGACGCGCTGAGCGCACACTCCCCGGACCGCCGGCCCGTCACGGTGGGGTCGTCACCAGGACCGGCCCGGTGTACGCCGAGGTGCCAACGACGTTGAACGACCGGATCCGGTAGTGGTAGGTCACTCCCCGGGCCAGCCCCGTGTTGGTGAAGCCGCGGCCGGTCACCGTGAAGGTGGCCACCTCCTGCTCGAAGGTCGGGTCGAGGGCCCGCTGCACGGTGAACCCGGACCCCGGGCCGCCGGGGGTGCTGGCCGCCCACGCCAGGATCACCGTCGCGGTGTCCGGCCCCGGCGCGGTGCCGGTGGCGCTCACCCCGGTCGGGACGCCCGGCGGGGGTGGCGAGGTCACCGTGGCGATCGTCGACCACGCCGAGGCGGCACCCAGGTAGGTGGTCCGCACCCGGTAGTAGTACGTGGTGTCCGGTGCCACTGTCGGGTCCAGGTGGTTGTCACCGACCCCGATCGCCGTGGTGCCCGGGCCACTGGTGAACGTCGGGTTGGTGGCCCGTTGCACGTCGATGCCGGTGGCGAACGACCGGTTCGTCCAGCGCAACGCCACCCGCAGCGGTGCCGCCGGCGGGAGCGCCGCCACCAGACCGCTCGGCGCGGCCAGGTGCACCGAGGCGGGCACCCCGTTGGACCAGGACGAGTAGCTGACCGCGTTCTCCGCCCGGATCCGGTAGTGGTACGTCACCCCCGGGGTGACCGTCGCGTCGGTGTACCGGGTGGCGGCGGCAGCGACGGTGATCGTGGTGACCTCGCCGCCGAAGGTCGCGTCGGTGGCCCGTTGCAGCAGGTGGCTGGTGGCGGCCGGTCGCCCGCCGTTGCTGGTCCAGGCCAGCGCGATAGCGGGTAGTGCGGTGGCCGACCCGGGCACCGGGGTGGCGGTCAGCCCCGTCGGCGCCTTCGGCGTCACCCGCAGCACCAGCGGTCGGGTCATCCCGCCGTCGCGGTGGCCGGCGAGCTGGCTGTGCCAGCGGTACTCCCAGCCCAGGTTGACCAGTTGGTTGACCACTGTGGCGGGTCGCCCGTCGGCCGGGCTGACCGGCGTCGAACCGGCCCGCGCGCCGGCCGGGCGACAGGGGTCGAGCAGCCGGAGGCTGTCGCCCAGCTTGAACGGCAGCACCGGCGCGACCGGACGCAGCGCCACCACCACGTCCTCCCGGGGGTTGACCCGGACGATCCCCTTCCAGCCCAGCTCCGTGTCGTGCGAAAGGCGCAGCGTGCCGTCCCAGCCGACCCGGTTGATCACCTGTAGGTCGCAGCCGTCGACCTGCACCGGCTCGGTCTGCCGGACGTTGCCGCTGATCCGCCAGAGCTGCGTGCCGTCGGTGGGGGCACCCACCGGTACGGCGGTGTCGGTGGCGAACAGCACCTCGGTGGCCGGGTCGGTCGCGCCGAGCGGCAGCGTCGTCGGGTGCAGCGGCCCGGCGTGCGGGTGTCCCACGCCGAGCCGGCCCGCCAGCCGGCCGTGGTCCGGCTCGAAGATCTGCTGTGCGGCCTTCACCGTGATCGGCAGGGTCACCGGGCCGGTGCCCGCCGTCGGCGTGAACGTCACTGTGGTGGCGTGCACCGGCACCGTCGTCCACGTCGTCGTCCGGGTGCCGAACGCCGGGTCGTACGCCGGTTGCGGGACGATCGGCGGGCGCTGGCTGGCCGCGTACGCCAAGGGGAGCCGGTCGCGCAGCCGGTCCAGGTCGTACGGCGGCGCGGGTGTGCCGTTCACCCGGAACTGGAGCAGGGTGCGGGTGTTCGGGCCGTACCCCGGTTCGGTCGGGGGCGGGCCACCCTCCGCGCTGCGGTCCGGGGCGTCGGTGTGCTGGTCGTAGCGGCTGTCGAAGCCGGGCAGTGGGGCCGGAGCGTCGTTGTACAGGATCAGCGTGCTGCCCGGCGGCACGGCGGAGAAGTCGACGAGCACGTCGGCCCGCTCACCCGGTGCGAGCAGCAGGGTGTGCCCGTCGACGTTCAGCACTGTCGGGTCGAGCCGGTCGTACCGGTAGCCGATCGGTCGGTTCGGCAGCACCACCGGGGCCGGCAGGAGACCGGCCTCGTTGCCGATCTGGATGAACTCCGGGCCGGCGGCGCGGGGGTCCGGCACACCGCCGTCGCGTCCGTCGGTCGGCCAGAGCGCCGGCCGGTCCGCCGCGCGGGTGGCCGGCACCATCGGCACCTCACCGGCGTCGGGGTCGGCGAGCGCGCCGTCGGCCGTCCACATCGCCGCGTCGGAGCGGGCGCGGTAGAGCTGGAGGTTGAGGCTGCGGTCCAGGCAGGCGTTGAGGATCCGGAACCGGTACGTGCGCGGCAGCACCTCCAGGTACGGGTAGGCGACGCCGTTGACCAGGGGGGTGTCGCCGTACGCCTCGGGGACAGCCGACGGGTGCGGGACGCCGGGGTTCAGCGGTGGTTCGTCCGGGGCGTCGACCGGGTCGTGGTACGGATTCGGCACCCAGCCGTCGGGGTGGCTGTCGTGGGCTGCGGCGTTGCGGGTCCAGGGGCCGTAGTCCCACCGGCCGGTGCGGTTGCGTCCGCCGGAGGAGTACGGGTTCTGCCGGGGCTGGTAGACGTGCGGGTGCCAGAGGCTGCCCCGGGCACCCCAGCGTTCCCGGTCCCAGGTCGGGTCCTCGGCGGCGAGTTGGGCGTCGTCCGGGACGAACGTCTTGTCCTCGATCACCAGGGGCACCTGGTCGGCCGGCAGCACCGCGTCGGCGACGAGCTGGTCCTCGGCCGGGTCGGTGAGCAGGTAGAGCGCGAGCTGTCCGCCGTAGACGGTGAGCCGGGCCAGGCCGAGGGTGTTGTCGTGGAACCACAGCAGCCGGCCGCTCTGCTCGTTCGGGAAGTAGAGAGTGGTGGCTCCGGCGCCGGGCGCCGGCATGTCCGGCACGTGGGCCAGCCCGGGTCCGGTCGGGTACGGGGTGATCTCCCCGGCCGGGGTGATCCACTGCCCCGGGTTGCCCGCGCTGGTCCAGCCGGTCTGCGCCCCGGCCAGGTGCAGCACGGCCCGGTTCTGCGGGTACGGCGCCGGTCCGTCCAGCGGGCCGAGGCCGGCCCCCTCGATCGTGTCGTCGACCGGCAGGAACAGCTCGCCGGCCCGGCCGGTGGGGAGTTGGTTGATGAACTTCACCCGGACCGGTCGACCCCGACGGGCGAGGATCATCGGCCCGAGGTGCCACTGTCGCTCCGGTGGCACCACCGTGTTGTGGCCGGCCGGGTCGGTGCCCAGGTTGAGCTGCCGGTAGCCGCGCAGCCGGGTGGCCGGCAGGTCCCGGTGCAGCCGTTGCGCGTACTCCTGGAGGCCGATCTCGTAGTAGTCGCAGCCCGGATAGCTGATCGTGTCGGGCACTGCGACCGGTAGCTGGTTGCCGAGGTCGCCGCGGCCCGGCTGGCCGGGGAGGGGCAGCGGGTCGACGAACTTGCGCAGCCCGGACCCGGCCGTCACCTGCCCGTCGGGGTCGCGGGTCGGGCGGGGGCTGTGGGCGAAGTTCGGCACCGGGCCGAAGTAGCGGGGCACCACGGCCGGGTCCAGGCTCGGTGTCGCGACGACCTCCTCGGCGGTACGCGCGGCCGGCACGGACGCCCCCCGGCCGGTGGCGGGGGCGTCGGTGTCGCGGGTGGTCCGTGTGAGGAAGGTGGAGCGGAGTCTGCGGAACATCGCCATGACTCTCCCCGGTTCGGGGCGCGAGGTTCGCCACCCCGACGTGGGGAACCTCGGCACTCTGCTGACGGTCGGTGAGCGCTCAACCGCAGCATGCGACGTCGGCGGCCGGTTAGGAATTACCCAATCGTCCGTTTCTGCCGTGGGTCTCGATCGGTGGGAGCCTGGTCAGCCGGCCGGTGGCGGGGCCGGGCGTTCGGGCTGGCAGGCCGGGCACCAGTAGGTGACCCGTTCCCCCAGCTCCTCCTTGCGGATCGCGGTGCCGCAGCGGCGGCAGGGCTGGGCACGGCGGCCGTAGACGTAGCTGGTCTGCCCCCGGTGCAGCGAGCCGGTGCTGCTCTGCGTCCACCGGCCCCGGTTGGCGGCGAGCAGCCGTTGCGCGAGAGTCACCAGGCCCGGCAGGTCGGGCACCCCACCGACCGGGGTCCACGGTGACACCCCGCGCAGGAACAGCACCTCGCACTTGTAGAGGTTGCCCACGCCGGCCAGGTTGCGCTGGTCCAGCAGCGCCTCGCCGATGGTCTGCTCCGGGTGTTCGGCGAGCCGTCGGACCGCCTCGGCCGGGTCCCAGTCCGGCCCGAGCAGGTCGGGGCCGAGGTGGCCGACCAGGTGGTCCTCGTCGGCGGTCGGCACCAGTGTCAGCTCGTGCAGGTGGTAGCCGACCGCTACCGCGCCGGGGCTGCGCAGCACCACCCGGATCAGGTGCGCGGGTCGACCGCTCCAGCGTTCCCCCGGGGCGTACGCCCGCCAGGCGCCGTCCATCCGCAGGTGGGAGTGCAGGCTCCAGTGCTCGTTGGTGGGGGTGTCGAGCCGCAGCAGCAGGTGCTTGCCCCGGCTGGCCGACTCGCGGACGGTCCAGCCGGTGAGATCCGTGGTCGCCAGTTGCGGCACCCGGAAGTCACTGCCGGTGATCCGCGCGCCGGCCAGCGCGCGGTGCAGCACGCGCGCGGTGTTCCAGACGGTGTCGCCTTCGGGCACCCTGCCATTCTCCCTCTTCGAGCAAGATTCGCATGTGTCGCTATTTGTACACAGGTTCCTCATGATCTCCTGACATGCGAAGGTCAGGGGGTTCTGAGGAGAATGCCCATGACGCGACCCTGTTGTCGTATCCCATCCGTCGCCCTCATCGCCACCCTCGCCCTCCTGCTCACCGCAGCGCTCCTACCCACCACCGGTAACGTCCCGGCCGCCGGCGCACCGATCGCCCTCGTCGCCGCCGCACCCGGCGACGAACGGTGGAGCGCCGACCTCACGATCGTCGACCGCGACGACGTCAACGTCCGACGCACCGCCGCCGGCCTCCGCCTGCGGGAAGCCCGGCCCACCGGGCGCGGCGCCCGCAGCCCGCACAGCGCCGTCGCCGAGGGGATGCTGCTGACCGCACCCCGCACCCTCGCCCGGCCGGCCACCCGGGTCCGCGCCGAGATCGACGCCGCGGTCCCCGCCGGGGCGACGGTGGAGGCGCAGGTCCGCGGCTGGCGGACCGCCGGCTGGACGGAGTGGCGGGCCGCCGGCACCGTCTTCGACCGGCCCGTCACCCGGGTACAGGCCCGGGTGGTGCTCACCGCCCCCGACAAGGGAGCGACGGCGACGGTACGGGGCATGCGGCTCACCGCCGACGCGAACGCCGCCGCGTCCGCCGCCACACCCGGTCGCACCTACCGGGTGTACGCCACCCGCATCGGGCTGGTCGGTGAGGTGACCGCCAACGGCCGTACCGTGCAACCCCGGGACCACTTCGCGGCACTGCCGTCGCGGCGCGGACTCTCCCCGCTCAACACCGGCGACTACACAGTGCGGGTCTGCACCACCAACGGCGCCCGCTGCGAGTACGCCCCGGTCTGGGACGTCGGGCCGTGGAACACCCGCGACGACTACTGGAACCCGTCATCGGTGCGGGAGAACTGGAAGGACCTGCCGCAGGGGCGACCCGAGGCGCAGGCCGCGTACCAGTCCGGCTACAACGGTGGCCGGGACCAGTTCGGGCGGACCGTGCTCAACCCGGCCGGCATCGACCTGGCCGACGGCACGTTCTGGGACGGGCTGCGGTTGACCACCAACGCCTGGGTCGACGTCGCCTACCTGTGGACCGGCGGCGGGCCGCGCGGCGTGGTCGGTGACGGGCCGCTCAACATCCGCACCGGGGCCAGCACGTCGTACGCGATCCGTGGCCTCGCCGCCCGGTTGGCCCACGTGCCGATCCAGTGCTACGTCACCGGTCAGTCGGTCGCCGGCCCCTACCGCACCACCACCCGCTGGAACCGGCTTGCCAGCGGCCAGTACGTCAGCCACGCGTACATCTCGAGTGTGTACGGCGGCAGCGTGCCGGTCTGCTGAGCCACGCTCACCCCGTCGGGCGCCGCCTCAGCGTCAGGGGCGCTCGTCGGGGCGAGCCGTGCGCACCATGTCCTGGTAGCGCGGGTGGCTGGCACCGTAGACGGCGTAGTTGAGACGGGCGTGGGTGAGGCTCAGGTCGCCGTTGGGGCCACCCCGGACGGTGTCGGCGTCGGCATCGGTCTGGCCGTCGTCGGTCCAGAAACAGACCGGACAGGTCCCCCCGCCGGTCCGAGACGCACAGCAGGGACACCCCACAGGAACCACATGCTCACCCACCGGAGAAGCATTCCACAGTCGAACATCAGCCCGATACCCGCAGCAGGTCCCCCGCGGACACCGCGAGGAGGTCCACGGCCCGTCCGCCGTTGACAGCGACCGCGACCAGGCCGGCCGAGTCGACGTACGTCACCAGGCCACCGGCCGGGGCGTCGCCGAAGGTGCGCCCGTGCACCGCCGCATGAGCCGGCGCGGTTCCCGGCGGACCCAACCGCAGCGTGGCCGGCAGCGGATCGAGCAGCTCGGCCGGTGCGGCCAGTTGGACGTTGCCGAAGTGGTCCACGGTCAGCACCTCGGCGGTGAATCCCTCGGCGTCCCGGGTCACCGTCGGCGTCGGCAGCCGCACCAGCCCGGCCGGGTCGACAGCTGGCCCCGCCTCGGCGAGCGGCACGCCGAGCGCCAGCCGGGCCGCCACCGGCGCGAAGACGTCCCGCCCGTGGAACGTGCGGGACACCCGGGCGGCCAGCCAGCGCGGCTCGGTCAGCTCGACCGCGTCGGTCACCCCACCGAGCGCGGCGGCGGCGTCCAGCAGCAACCCGTTGTCCGGGCCGACCAGCAGCCCACCCGGTGCGGCCAGCGCGACACCCCGCCGGGCGGTGCCGACACCCGGATCGACCACCGCCACGTGCACTCCCACCGGCAGGTACGGCACTGTCTGCGCCAGCACCGCGGCACCCCGCCGGACATCCCCGGGCGGCACCAGGTGGGTCACGTCGATCACCCGGGCGCTCGGCGCGACGCGGGCGACGACCCCGTGGCAGGCGGCCACGAAGCCGTCGGTGAGGCCGTAGTCGGTGGTCAGCGAGATCCAGGGCACTGCGGACATGCCCGCAGGCTAGTGGAACCGGGTGGGCTGACGGATTCGGGACAGCGCAGTGGCCGACCGGCCCCTCCCGCCACCGGATGGCGTTGGGCAGACTGCCCTGGTGACAATTCGGAGCCTGCCCGCCGTCGGAATCCTGCTGGTAGCCGTGGCCGTCACCGCCGGCTGCGGCGGTGGCGACGCCGATCCGTCGAGTGCGGCCCCCGCCCCCTCGTCGTCCCCGGCCCCGGCGGCCACCGGCCTGCCGAGCGCGCCGACGCCCTCGGCGGCGCCGCCCAGCGCCAGCGGTGCCGCGACACCGGCAGCCCCGCCGGCGGCCCCGCCGTCCGTCGCCCCCCAGGGGCCCACGCAGCGCCGGCCGGCCAGCCCACCGCCGGTGGTGCTGCCCAAACGCCCGACGGGTGCGCCCGGGGCCACCCAGGTCGTCAACGCGTTCAAGGCCGCCGGCCTGAAGGTGCCGCACCCGAAGGACCGCTCGGTCGACTGCGGGCCCGACGGTCTCGGCCTGGGCTGTTCCGAGCTGATCGCCACCGACGCCGTCACGGTGTACGTGTTCCCCGACGAGATCAGCGCCAGCGACATCGCCGAGACGTGGAGCGGCCAGTCGTACCGGCGCGGTGCGGTGGTGCTCAACTACCTTGAGGCGAAGACCCCGGCCGCCGACCGGCTCCGCTACGAGAAGGTGCTCAACGGCCTGGGCTGACGCGGAAAACAGGCCCGGTCAGCCGCGCAGGCGCAGGCCGCGCGGGGTGGCCCGGAAGCCGGCGGCGGTCAACGCGTCACGCAGCGGCGAGGAGTGCAGGGCCTCGCCGTCGGCCCGCTCCACCGACATCGCACCCAACGCCCCGGAGTGGACGGCGTCGGCGAGCGCCTTGCCGGCCGTGGCGAGGGTGTCGGTGTCGTCGGTGAAGGAGAGCAGCGTCCGGCCGCCGCGCTCGACGTAGAGGACCAGGTCACCGCCGACCTGCACCACCAGGGCCCCCGCCTTGCGGCCGGCCCGGTGCCCGGTCGCCGGGGCGGCACCGTCGCCGGAGTCGACAACCCGTTCCGGCCAGGGCAGCGCCGCGCCGTACGGGTTGGCCGGGTCGGTAGCGGCGAGCACGGTGGCCACCGCGCCCCGCCCCCGGGCGCCGTCGGTCGGTTCGGCCAGCGCGCGCAGCCGGTCCACCGCGCCCGGTACGGCGAACTGCGCCGCGCCGAGCCCTTCGACGAAGTAACCCCGTCTGGCCGCGCCGCGCTCCTCCAGCGCCGACAGCACCGGGTAGACCGCCGAGAACCCGCCGGCCACCTGCTCGGCCATGACCGCGCCCCGGGTGACCACCCCGTGCCGCTCCAGCAGCAGGTCGGCGAGCGCGGCGGCGCGCCGGGTCGGGTCGAGGTCCCGGTCCGGAAGGCGGGACCAGCGGCCGGCGACCGTCGGCGGGCCACCACGGGTCGGCAGCGCCACCCGGCCGGGCCGCCGGTAGCGGGTGCGGGGCGCGGACGGCCGGGAGCGGTGCGCGCCCCCGGCGCCGAGCACCGCGCGCAGCGGAGCGAGGGTGTCGTTGCTGAGGTGCCCCGCCCAGACCAGATCCCAGATCACCGCGGTCAGCGCGGCGTCGTCTGTCGAGCCGACCCGGTCGGCCAGCGGGCGGAAGAACAACGCCTGCCCGTCGCCGAGCGCGTCGAGCACCGTGTCGTGCAGCGGGGTGCGGGTCAACGCCTCGTCGGGCGGCGGGAGCAGCAGTGGCGCCGTGTCCGCGTACGCCAGGGTGACCCAGCCGTCACCCCCGGAGATCGCGCCCGACCCCGCCCAGAGCACCTCCCCGCTCGCGCACAACTCGTCGAGGTGGGCGGGGGAGTAGTCCGCGACCCGGGCGGGCAGCACCAACCGCTCCAGGGCGGACGCCGGCACCGCCGCGCCCTGCAACTGCTCCACCGTGGCCGCGAGTGCCTCGACACCTCGGGCGGACGAGCCGACCTGCTGCCAACGGGGCAGGAACGTCGCCAGCGCCCGGGGCGGCACCGGCTCGATCTCCCGGCGCAGCGCGGCGAGCGAGCGGCGGCGCAGCATCCGCAGCACCTCGGCGTCGCACCACTGGGCGCCCGCCGAATCCGGGGTGAACTCCCCGGAGACCACCCGGCCGGTGGCGCCGAGGCGGCGCAGCGCCTGCTCGACGACGAACACGCCCAACCCGAAGCGGGCCGCGCAGCTGGCGGCGGCGAACGGCCCGTGGGTGCGGGCGTAACGGGCCACCAGATCACCGAGCGGATCGGCCACCGGGGCGAGGTACGCCTCGGCCACCCCCACCGGCAGTGCCACGCCGAGCGCGTCGCGCAGGCGGGCGGCGTCCTCGACGCCCACCCAGCGCTGCTCGCCGGCGATCCGGACCCGCAGCACCCGGCGGGTGGCCTCCAGCTCGCTGAGCCAGCCCTCGGGCACGCCCCGCTCGGTCAGCTCGGCGTCGCTCAGGTCACCGAGCACGCGCAGCAGCTCGACCACGTCCTCGGCGTCGCGGGGGCGACGCTGCTCGGTCAGCCACCGCAGTTGCCGGTCGGTCTCGGCGAGCACCGCCGGGTCGAGCAGTTCGCGCAGGTCGACCCGGCCGAGAAGCTCGCCGAGGAGGGTGGAGTCGAGGGCGAGCGCGGCGGCGCGGCGCTCGGCCAGCGGGGCGTCCCCCTCGTAGAGGAACGCGCCGACGTAGCCGAAGAGCAGCGACCGCGCGAACGGGGACGGCGCGCTGGTCTCCACCTCGACCAGTCGCACCTTGCGGGTGGCCAGGTCGCGCATCAACCCGGCCAGCGCCGGCTGGTCGAAGACGTCCTGGAGACACTCCCGGGCGGCCTCCAGCGTGACCGGGAAGTCCGCGTACTCGCGGGCCACGTCGAGGAGCTGGGCGGAGCGTTGCCGTTGCTGCCAGAGCGGTTGGCGGCGGCGCGGGTCGCGGCGCGGCAGCAGCAGTGACCGGGCGGCGCACTCCCGGAAACGGGCGGCGAAGAGGGCGGAGGTGCCGACCGACTCCTCCACCAGCTGGGTGATCTCGTCGGGTTCGAAGACCACCACGTCAGCGCCGGGCGGCTCGTCGGCGGTGTCCGGAAGTCGCACCACGATGCCGTCGTCGGAGGGCATCACCTGGGCGTCCACGCCGTACCGCTCGGCCAGCCGGCGGCCCACCGCGAGCGCCCAGGGCCCGTTGACCCGGGCGCCGAGCACGCTGTGCACGGCGAGCCGCCAGTCACCCAGCTCGTCGCGGAACCGTTCGACGACGACAGTGCGGTCGTCGGGCAGCGAACGGGTGGCCTCCCGCTGATCGCGCAGGTAGGCCATCAGGTTGCCGGCGGCCCAGTCGTCCAGCCCGCCGTCGCGAAGCGCGGTCAGTGCGGCTTCGTCGGTCTGCCGCAGCAGGGCGCGCACGCGGGCGCCGATGGCCCGGCCCAGCTCGACGGGCCGACCGAGCTGGTCGCCCTTCCAGAACGGCATGCGGGCGGCCTGCCCCGGGGCGGGCGAGACCAGCACCCGGTCAGGGGTGATCTCCTCGATCCGCCAGGAGGAGGAACCGAGCAGGAAGACGTCGCCCACCCGGGACTCGTAGACCATCTCCTCGTCCAGCTCGCCGACCCGGGCGGCCCGCTCGGCGCCGGCCAGGAAGACCCCGAACAGGCCCCGGTCGGGGATGGTGCCGCCGCTGGTCACCGCGAGTCGCTGCGCGCCGGGGCGGCCGGTGAGCTGGTCGGTGGCCCGGTCCCAGACCAGTCGGGGGCGCAGCTCCGCGAAGGCGGTGGACGGGTAGCGGCCGGAGAGCATGTCCAGCACGGCGTGCAGCGCCGAGTCGGGCAGCTCGGCGAAGGGTGCGGCCCGGCGGACCAGCACGGCCAGGTCGCCGAGCGCCCACGGCTCCAGCGCCACCATCGCGACGATCTGCTGGGCCAGCACGTCCAGCGGGTTGCGCGGGTAGTGCAGCTCCTCGATCGCGCCGTCGGTCATCCGCTCGGCCACGACCGCGCAGGAGAGCAGGTCGCCACGGTGCTTGGGGAAGACCACCCCACGGGAGACCGCGCCCACCTGGTGCCCGGCCCGGCCGACCCGTTGCAGCCCGGCGGCCACGCTCGGCGGCGCCTCGATCTGCACCACCAGGTCGACAGCGCCCATGTCGATGCCCAGCTCCAGGCTGGAGGTGGCCACCACCGCCGGCAGCTGGCCGGACTTGAGCGCCTCCTCGATGTGCTTGCGTTCCTCCCGGGAGACGCTGCCGTGGTGGGCGCGGGCGATCACCGGTGCCGCGCCGGTGGCGGCGCCGGACTGGGCCATCACCTCGGCCGGTGGCCGGTTGCGCACCGGGCCGGCGGGGCCACCCCACCGCTGCACGCCGGTCGTCGGGTCGTCGTCGACCGCCGGGTCGTCGTCGGCCGACAACCCTTCCGGTACGCCGGTCGCGCCCTCGGTCGCCGCTTCGGCGGCCAGCTCGTTGAGCCGGGCGCACAGGCGCTCGGCGCTGCGGCGGGAGTTGGTGAAGACGATGGTGGAACGGTGCTGCCCGATGAGGGTGAAGACCCGCTCCTCCACGGCCGGCCAGATCGACGCCCGACGTGGCCCGGGGCCGCCGAGGTCGTCCTCCGGTGGCTGCTCCTGCTCGTCCAGGCGGGTCATGTCCTCGACCGGGACCTGCACGCTGACCTCGATGGTCTTCGGAGTGGCCGGCTGCACCACGTCGACCGGGCGGGCGCCGCCGAGGAACTGCGCGCAGGCGTCGATCGGGCGGACGGTGGCCGAGAGGCCGATGCGCTGCGCCGGGGCGGGCAGCAGCTCGTCGAGGCGTTCGAGGGAGAGGGCGAGGTGGGCGCCGCGTTTGCTGCCGGCCACCGCGTGCACCTCGTCGACGATCACCGTCTGGATCCCGCGCAGTGAGTCGCGGGCCGCGGACGTCAGCAACAGGAACAGCGACTCGGGCGTGGTGATGAGGATGTCGGGCGGGGTGCGGGCGAAGGCCCGTCGTTCGTCGGCGGGTGTGTCGCCGGTGCGCATGCCGACGGTGATGTCGGGCGGTGCCACGCCCAGCCGGGTGGCCGCCTGCCGGATGCCGGCCAGCGGGGCGCGCAGGTTGCGCTCGACGTCGACGGCGAGGGCCTTGAGTGGGCTGACGTAGAGCACGCGGCACCGCTGGCGGGCCTCGGTCGGTGCCGGCTCGCGGGCCAGCCGGTCCAGTGACCAGAGGAAGGCCGCGAGCGTCTTGCCGGAGCCGGTGGGCGCCACGACGAGGGCGTTGCGACCGGCGGCGACCGACCGCCAGGCACCGATCTGCGCGGCCGTCGGCGCGGCGAAAGCGTTGTCGAACCAGGCGCGGGTGGCTGGGCCGAACCCGGCGAGCACCGCGCCGGTGTCTGCGTCTGCCCCGGTCACCGGTCCATCGTGCCCCTCCGGTCTGACATCCACGAACGGCTCACGACGGAATGGGCGAGCAAAAGGCAAAAAGCGTGGAACGTGCGCTTAATACGTTAAGTCTCACTTAACTGCTTGCTTCTGAGGAGCAACATAAAGTAACTTCACTCGCAACGCGAACCGGGGTGAGGGGGTGTGATGGCCGGCGAGCAGCACACCGTCGAACCGGGCACCGACGTGCTGATTCGCAAGGTCGACAGCCATCTCGCCGCCCTTCGCGCCGGCCTGCACGGCCCCGAGCTCGAGCTCGCCGAACGTCTCGCCCGCTGTCTGCGCGAGCTGGTCCTCTGCACCGCCCAGGCCAGCGCCGCCGATCGGGGTCAGGTCCGCGTCGCCGTGCACTACTTCGTGTTGCGCCGCGAGAGTCGCGGCCGTCTGCTCGCGGTGCGCTCGCTGACCGCCGCGGAACGCGTGGTCGACCGCGTCGCCCGCCAGCTCGGCCGCCCCGACCTGCTGGCCGACCTGCGCCGCCCCGCCCCCGACGACGCCCAACCCCTCAACAACGCCCTCCTGCACTAACCCCACCCCCCACCCCCCTTTTTCCGCGTTGATCAAGAGGTTTGCGTCAGAAAAGCGGGCGCGGATGACGCAAACCTCTTGATCAACGGAAGGGGCCTGGGGTGGGGGTCTGGGGCGGGGTGGGTGGGTTTGGGGGTAATTCCGGCAAAACCGGCCCGGCGGGCTGCGAACTGTCGTCTGATCGCTGCTAGGCGCCACCGCTGCCACTGGCGTCGGCCATGTCGATCGGGAGCGCAGGTGCTGGTACTGCTCATCCTCCATCTCGTGGCGGCCCTCGCCGCGCCCCTGCTCGTCCGCGGGTGGGGTCCGCGCGCGTGCTACCCGCTGGCGCTCGCGCCGGCCGCCGCGTTCGGCTGGGCGGTGGCCCGCACCCCGGCCGTGAGCGGTGGCGGGGCGGTGGTCGAGACGTACCCGTGGATCCGGCAGTTGGGCCTCGACATCGCCTTCCGGCTCACCACGCTGTCCTGGCTGATGACGCTGCTGATCGGCGGCGTCGGCGCGCTGGTGCTGATCTACAGCGCCCGCTACTTCAGCGCCGGCTCCGTCGGGCTGGCGCAGTTCGCCGCGGTCCTGGTCGCCTTCGCGGGCGCGATGCTCGTCCTGGTCTTCGCCGACGACCTGCTGCTGCTCTACGTGGGCTGGGAGCTGACCACTGTCTTCTCGTACCTGCTGATCGGGCACAGCACCGAACGGCGGTCCAGCCGTTGGGCGGCGGCGCAGGCGTTGACAGTCACCACGCTGGGCGGGCTCGCCATGCTGGTCGGCTTCATCATGCTGGGCGAGCACGCCGGCAGCTACCGCTGGTCGGAGATCATCGCCCAGCCGCTGCCCGGCGGCGGGTACCTGGTGGGTGCCGTGGTGCTGATCCTGGCCGGCGCGCTGTCCAAGTCGGCGGTGCTGCCGTTCAGCTCGTGGCTGCCGGTCGCGATGGCGGCACCCACGCCGGTCAGCGCGTACCTGCACGCCGCCGCCATGGTCAAGGCCGGCGTCTACCTGGTCGGGCTGCTCGCGCCGGCGCTCGCCACGGTCGGCCCGTGGCGGCCGGTGGTGCAGGTCGCCGGGGTGGCGACCATGCTGCTCGGCGGTTGGGCGGCGCTGCGCCAGACCGACCTCAAGCTGCTGCTGGCGTACGGGACGGTCAGCCAGCTCGGCCTGCTGGTCGCGGTGACCGGCTCCGGCACGCCGGACGCCGCGCTGGCCGGCACCGCCATGCTGCTGGCGCACGCCCTGTTCAAGGCGGCGCTCTTCCTGGTCGTCGGCATCATCGACCACAGTGCCGGCACCCGTGACCTGCGCGAATTGTCCGGGCTGCGGCACTGGTCCCGGCCGCTGTTCGTGGTGGCCGTGCTGGCCGCGGCGTCGATGGCCGGGGTGCCGCCGCTGGTCGGCTTCGTGGCGAAGGAGGCGGTGTTCGCCGCGTTCACCGACCAACCGGTGCTCCTCACCGGCCTGGTCGCCGGGACGGTGCTCACCGTCGCGTACAGCGCCCGTTTTCTCTGGGGCGCGTTCGCCGACCGGCCGGGCGTGACGCCGGTCCCGCCGGGGTCGATCGCCGCGTCGTTGCTGGTACCGCCAGCGGTGCTGGCCGGGGCCGGTCTGCTCGCCGGCCCGGCCGCG
Source organism: Micromonospora sp. DH14 (assembly GCF_029809455.1). Classification (NCBI taxonomy): domain Bacteria; kingdom Bacillati; phylum Actinomycetota; class Actinomycetes; order Micromonosporales; family Micromonosporaceae; genus Micromonospora; species Micromonospora sp. DH14. Next base: position 218,944 of record NZ_JARVKT010000008.1, read on the forward strand.
AGCGTCCTGGAGGACGGGCTGCGGCCGTACGCCGATCTGCTCGGCGGGGTCGACGCGCACCTGGCGCTGTGGGCCGGACCGACCCCGGCGCTCGGCCTGTCCGTGTTGGCGCTCGTCGGCGGTGGCCTGCTCTTCGCCGTGCGCGGGCCGCTCGCCCCGGTGCTGGCGCGGCTGCGCGCACCGGTGGGGGGCAACCAGGGGTACGAGTGGGTGGTGGGCCGGTTCGACCGGCTGGCCATCGATGTCACAGGCGCGACCCAGCGCGGCTCCCTGCCGCAGTACCTGGGCGTCATCCTGGTCACCCTGGTGCTGGTCCCGGGCGTGGCGATGCTCTCCGCCAGTCCCTGGCGGGCGCGGATTCCGCTCTGGGACAGCCTGCTGCAACCGGTGGTCGTGCTGGTGATCGCGGTGGCGGCGGTGTTGGCGGTCGGTGCCCGTCGCCGCCTGACCGCGATGTTGCTGGTGGGCATGACCGGTTACGGCACGGCGATGCTGTTCGTGCTGCACGGAGCACCCGACCTGGCGCTCACCCAGTTTCTGGTGGAGACCTCGACGATCGCGGTCTTCGTGCTGGTGCTGCGCCGCCTGCCGGAGCGGTTCTCGGCCCGCCCGATGCGGCGTACCCGCCTGATCCGTCGGGTGATCGGGGTGGCGGTGGGCGTGGTGGCCGCCGGGCTGGCCCTCGTCGCCGTCGGCGCCCGCCAGGCCCCGACCATCTCCGCGGCCTTCCCGGATCTGGCGGTCGCGCAGGGGTACGGCCGCAACGTGGTCAACGTGACCCTGGTCGACATCCGGGCCTGGGACACGATGGGTGAGCTGGCGGTGCTGGTGGTGGCCGCGACCGGGGTGGCCAGCCTGATCTTCGAGCGCTCCCGCACCGGGCCGCGGCCGCGCCGGCCCGAGGCGGACCAGCGGACGGGTGTGCGGGGCCGGCCGGTGTGGCTGCGCGGTGGTCCCACCCTCTACGAGGAGCGCCGCTCGATCGTGTTGGAGGTGGTCATCCGGCTGATCTTCCACACCGTGGTGCTGTTCTCCCTGTTCCTGCTCTTCTCCGGGCACAACGCGCCGGGCGGCGGGTTCGCCGGAGGGCTGGTGGCGGGTCTCGCCCTGGTGGTCCGCTATCTGGCCGGCGGTCGGTACGAGCTGACCGAGGCGGCGCCGATCGGTGCCGGCCCGATTCTCGGCGCCGGGTTGGCCATGGCGGTGGGCAGCGGCCTGGTGGCGCTGCTGGCCGGCGGGTCGGTGCTGGAGAGCGCGAAGGTCGACCAGCGGCTGCCGCTGATCGGCGACACCCACCTGGTGACGTCGCTCTTCTTCGACATCGGCGTGTACCTGGTCGTGATCGGGTTGGTGCTGGACATCCTGCGCAGCCTCGGCGCCGAGGTGGACCGGCACATCGAGGCCACCGGAGCGGCCACCGGCGGTCTGGCCGTCGACAAGGGCGAGCGGACATGAGCGCGAGGAGTGAGCCGGTGTTGCGAGCCCCGCAGTCGCGAACAGGAGCAACGCCGTGACGGAGAGCGGGGCGGGGCCGACGTTGGTGCTGGTGCTGGCCGTCGCGGTGCTGGTCGGGTGCGGGGTGATCCTGCTGTTGGAGCGCAGCCTGACCCGGGTCCTGCTGGGGATCATCATGCTCGGCAACGGGGTGAACGTGTTGATCCTGTTGGGTGGGCGCCCGGGTGGGGCGCCGATCGTCGGCAGCGGGCCGGTGGAGCGGATGAGTGACCCGTTGCCGCAGGCCATGGTGTTGACCGCCATCGTGATCACCTTCGGGTTCACCGCGTTCCTGCTCGCTGTGGCGTACCGCAGCTGGTATCTCTCCGGCGACGACGAGGTCCCCGACGACCTGGAGGACCGGCAGATCATCAGCCGGGCCGGGCGGAACGAGGCGAGCGCTGCCGACCTCGGTGGGGAGGGCCCGAACGGTGACCCGGAGCAGGTCGATCCCGAACCGGCCCGCCGACGGCTGCGACGTGGGGATGACGGGCAGTGAGCGCGCTGCTGCCGCTGCCGGTGGTGGTGCCGCTGCTGGGTGCGGCGCTGAGCCTGCTGCTGGCCGGGAAGCCCCGACTTCAGCGCACGATCAGCGTGCTGTGTCTGAGCGGCACGCTCCTGGTGGCGGTGCTGTTGCTGGTGCAGGCGTACCGGTACGGGCCGGTGGTGGTGGCGGTGGGGGCGTGGCCGCCGCCGGTCGGCATCGTCCTGGTCGCCGATCAACTCGCCGCGTTGATGCTGGTGGTGTCCTCGGCGGTGACCCTGTGCGTGTTGTTGTACTCGGTCGGCCAGGGTCGCAGCGAGACGAGCGAGAGCTCGCCGGTGTCGATCTTCCACCCGACGTACCTGGTGCTCACCGCAGGCGTCACCAACGCGTTCCTGGCCGGTGACCTGTTCAACCTCTTCGTCGGGTTCGAGATCCTGTTGGCCGCCAGCTTCGTGCTGATCACCCTGGGCGGCACCGAGACCCGGATCCGGACCGGGTCGACGTACGTGGTGGTCAGCATCCTCTCCTCGATGATCTTCCTGACGTCGGTGGGTCTGGTGTACGCGGCCACCGGCACGCTCAACCTCGCCCAGCTCGCCGAGCGCCTCGACGACCTGCCCGGCGGTGTGCGACTGGCCCTGGAGCTGATGCTGCTGCTGGCGTTCGCGATCAAGGCGGCGGTCTTCCCGCTGTCGGCCTGGTTGCCGGACAGTTACCCCACCGCGCCGGCCCCGGTCACGGCCGTCTTCGCCGGTCTGCTCACCAAGGTGGGCGTCTACGCGATCATCCGCACCGAGACGTTGCTGTTTCCCGGTGGACGCGCCGACGTGCTGCTCATGGTCGTCGCCGGGTTGACCATGGTGGTCGGCATCCTCGGTGCGGTGGCCCAGTCCGATCTGAAGCGACTCTTCTCGTTCACCCTGGTCAGCCACATCGGCTACATGATCTTCGGGGTGGCGTTGAGCACCGCCGCCGGGCTCTCCGGCGCGATCTTCTACGTGGTGCACCACATCACCATCCAGACCACGCTGTTCCTCGTCGCCGGGCTGGTGGAGGAGCGCGCCGGCAGCACCGACCTGCGCCGCATCGGAGGGCTGGCCCGGGCGGCGCCGCTGCTCGGTGTGCTCTTCTTCGTCCCGGCCATGAACCTCGCCGGAGTGCCACCGTTCTCCGGCTTCCTCGGCAAGCTCGGCCTGCTCCAGGCCGGGGTGGCGGCCGGCGGGCCGCTGCCCGGGGTGCTGGTCGCGGCCGGCACGCTGACCAGCCTGCTCACCCTGTACGTGGCGTCCCGGGTGTGGAACATCGCCTTCTGGCGTGCGCCCCGCACGGCCACCAGCGAGCCGGTGGTCCAGCTGCCGAGGCTGATGGTCGGCGCCACAGTGGCCCTGGTCGCGCTGGGGCTGGCGTTGACAGTGCTGGCCGGTCCGCTCTTCGACGTCACCGCCGACGCCGCCGGGGACCTGCTCCTGCGTACCCCGTACGTCAGTGCCGTGTTGCCGGGCGGCGGGCCGTGACCGGCCCAACCGAGCCAGCTCCCGACGCGCCCAGGCCTCGCGTGGTGGGGCGCGGTCAGGTTGGGCGCTGGCGCGACCAGGCGGTGGCGCTCGGCTGGCTGGTGCTGGTCTGGAGCCTGCTCTGGGGCAACATCACCTGGGCCAATCTGGTCAGTGGCCTGCTGGTGGGCGGGGCAGTGCTGGTGTTCTTCCCGCTGCCGGCGGTCAGCTTCGGTGGCCGGTTGCGACCATGGGCGCTGCTGGTGTTCGCGGGCCGGTTCGCTGTCGAACTGGTCAACGCGAGCCTGCACATCGCCCGGATCGCGGTGCAGCCCGGCTACCGGCCACGAGGGGCGATCATCGCGGTCCGGTTGCGGGTGCCCACCGACCTGAACCTGGCGCTCACCGCCGAGGTGGTCTCGCTGGTGCCGGGCACGCTGATCCTCGAGGTGGACCGGGACTCCGGAACGCTCTACCTGCACGTCCTGGACACCCACGGTCCGGCGGATCTGGACGTGGCCCGGGACCGCACGCTCGTCGTCGAGCGGCGAATCGTCCGCGCGGTCGGCTCCAGCGCCGAACTGCGCCGCGTCGACGTCACCTCATCCGAGAAGGGAACCCGCCCGTGACCACGTTCCTGGCCGCCGTCCTCACCCCACTGCTGTCGGTCACCGCGCTCCTCGCGCTGGTCCGCCTCTACCGGGGCCCGTCGCTGGTGGACCGGGTCATCGCCGCGGACATGCTGCTCGCCACGATGGTCGGCGCGGTGGGCGCCGAGGCGGCGGTGAACCGGCACGCCACCACCCTGCCCGTGCTGGTGGTGCTCTCCCTGCTCGGCTTCGTGGGCTCGGTGTCGCTGGTCCGCTTCGCCGTCCGGGAGCAGCAGTGATCGCCACCGTCGCGGACTGGCTCGGCGCCGCCTGTCTGGTGGCCGGCGCGCTGCTCAGCCTGGCCGCCGGGATCGGTGTGCTGCGCTTTCCGGACGCGCTGTCCCGGATGCACGCGGCCACCAAACCGCAGGTGCTCGGGGTGCTCCTGTTGCTGCTGGGCATCGCGTTGCGGCTGCGGTCCCCGGCGGACCTGGGCATGATCCTGCTGGTGGCGGTCTTCCAGTTGTCGACCGCGCCGGTCGCGGCGCAGATGATCGGGCGGGCAGCGTACCGGGCGGGGCGGCTCGACCGGGGCCTGCTCGACGCCGATGAGCTGGCCGAACGGGGAGCGGGCGGTGAGCCGGCGGGGCCGGCGTGACGGCCGGCGGCGTCCGCTCAACCGGACGATCCGCTCCTTCGGCCCACCCCCAGCGGAGTCACAGCCAGCGCCGATAAAATGGGGGCATGATCGACTCTTCTGCCCAGGAGGGCAGCAGTAGCCAGCCGGGTCGTGCCCGGCATATCCCCGTACCGACGACCCCGGGAGCCCTGAGCGACCCGTGTTGATCGTCGTTGGTCTCCTACTGATCATCATTCTCACTGCCGCCACCGGCTACTTCGTGGCGCAGGAGTTCGGCTACGTCGCCGTGGACCGGGGCAAGCTGCGCCAGCTCGCCGATGACGGCGATCAGGCCGCCGCCCGGGCCCTCACCGTCACCAGCCGGCTCTCCTTCATGCTCTCCGGCGCCCAACTCGGCATCACCGTCACCGCCCTGCTGGTCGGCTACGTCGCCGAGCCGTACCTGGGTGGTGGTCTCGCCGACCTGCTCGGCGTGGCCGGCGTCAGCCAGGGGGTCAGCCTGCCGCTGTCGGTGGCGCTGGCCCTGGTCATCGCGACCATCGTGCAGATGGTGCTCGGTGAGCTGGCCCCGAAGAACCTGGCCATCGCGCGGGCCGAGCAACTGGCCCGGGCGCTGAGCCGGTCCACCCTGATCTACCTGGCCGTCGCCGGGCCGCTGATCCGGCTCTTCGACCGGGCATCGATCCGGCTGCTGCGCCGCGTCGGTATCGAACCGATCGAGGAACTGCCCAGTGGTGCCACCCCGGCCGACCTGGAACAGATCATCGCCGAGTCCCGCGAGGAGGGCAGCCTCGACGCCGAGATGTCCACGCTGCTCGACCGAGGTCTGGACTTTCGCGAACTGACCGCCGGCGAGGCCATGGTGCCCCGCGTGGACGTGCACACCGTACGGGCGCACGAACCGGTGAGCCGGGTGGTCGAGCTGCTGGACACCGGGCACTCCCGGTTCCCGGTACGCGGCGCGGAGGGCGTCGACGACCTGCTCGGCATCGTCGGCATCGCCGACGTGCTCGGCGTACCCCCGGGGGAGCGGGCCACCACCCCGGTGAGCGCGGTGGCCGGGCCGCCGCTGCTCGTACCGGAGACGTTGCCCCTGCCCACGGTGCTCGACCGCCTGCGGTCCGGGCACCGGCAGATGGCCTGCGTGGTCGACGAGTACGGCGGCTTCGCCGGTGTCATCACGCTGGAGGACATCGCCGAGGAACTGGTCGGCCCGATCCGCGACGAGGACGACCCACCGGAGCGGGCACCGGCCCGCCAGGACGACGGGTCCTGGGTGGTGCCGGCCCGCTGGCGGATCGACGAGGTCGCCGACAGCACCGGCATCGCCCTGCCCGAGGCCCCGGAGTACGACACCCTGTCCGGGTTGGTGATGCGGGAGCTGGGCCGGGTACCGGAGGTCGGTGACCGGCTGGAGATCAGCCTGCAACCCGAGGGGGCGGACGGCGAGGAGAACGACGCGGAGCCCCGGGCGCTGGTCGAGGTGCTGGCGGTGGACCGGCACGTGGCCGACTCGGTGCGGTTGCAGCTGACCAAACCCGAGGTGACCGCATGAGCGCGAGGAGTGAGCTTGCGAGCCCCGCAGTCGCGAATGAAGGACAGCGCCGATGAGCCCCGGAATTGCCCTGTTCAGCTCGGTGATCCTGCTGGCGCTGAACGGGTTCTTCGTGTCCGCCGAGTTCGCCCTGGTGGCCAGCAAGCGCTACCGCCTGGAGCAGGCGGCGGCGAACGGTGGCCGGGCGGCCCGCGCCGCGCTCGACGGGGTCCGCGAGCTGTCGCTGATGCTGGCCGGGGCGCAGCTGGGCATCACCCTGTGCACCCTGGGGCTGGGCGCGCTGGCCGAGCCGGCGATCGAGCACCTGATCAGCCCGCTGCTGCACGCGGTGGGGCTGCCCGACGCGGCCAGTCACGTGGTCGCCCTGGTCTTCGCCCTCGGGTTGGTGACCTTCCTGCACCTGGTGGTGGGGGAGATGGCCCCGAAGTCGTGGGCGATCACCGACGCCGAGCGGTCGGCGACGCTGCTCGCGTTGCCGTTCCGGGCCTTCGCCCGGGTCTCCCGGCCGGTGCTCTCCGCGCTGAACGCCCTGGCCAACGCGATCCTGCGGCTGTTCGGCGTCAACCAGCAGGACCAGCTCGCCCAGGTGCACGGCCCGGACGAGCTGCGGATCCTGCTGGAGCAGTCCCGTGAGCACGGGCTGCTCGGCGCCGAGCAGCACCAGCTGCTGACCAGCATGCTGGAGTTGCAGGGCACCTCGGTGGCGCAGGTGATGGAACCGTTCGCCACCATGGTCACCGTCCGCCGGGACGACCCGGCCGGGCGGATCGAACAGGTCAGCCGGGACAGCGGCCGATCCCGGCTCGCGGTGCTCGACGAGGCGGGCGACGTGTGCGGCCTCGTGCATGTCCGGGAGGCGGTACGGGTGGTCACCACCGGCCGGGCCGCCACCGCCGGGGAGCTGATGACGCCGGCGTTCACCCTGCCCGCGACGTCCACGGTCACCGAGGCGGTGGCCGCGATGCGGGCCCGGCAGTCGCAGCTCGCGCTGGTGCGCAACGGCGGCGGCCCGGCCCGGCCGATCGGCTTCGTCGCCTTGGAGGACCTCCTGGAGGAGGTCATCGGGGAGTTCGACGACGAGACCGACACGGTGCCGCGCGGGCGCCGGATGCGGTGAAACCGGATGGGTGGTCACGTTCCGTCGAAGTCGGGTGACCGCGCGCCGGATCCGCGAAAGTCGGGGTGACCCCGCACCGGGTCCGCGACAGTTGAGGTGACCTCGCGAGGGGCGAGGTCACCTCAGCCTGGCGTGGAGGGTGCGGTGCGCTTGACGGGAGTGTCACCGGAGTCCGGTGGGACCGGGCTCTCCGTGCAGACCACTCTCCCCAATCCGAGCACCCGGCCGGGCCTGCGCCTGCCCGGCCGGGTGACTCTCGCCGCCGGTCCGGAGGACGTGCTCGTCCGTCACATCCGGCTCGGCCTGGTCACCACCGTCGAACCGGACGACCCGGCGGCGCCGCGGCGGCTCATGCAGTTCCACCAGGTGCCCATCGCCGGCCGGTTCGTCGTACCGGCCGGTCGGCGGCGGGCTGTCGACTTCGCGTTCCCGCTGCCCTGGGAGACTCCGGTGACCATCTTCGGCGGGGTGCCGCTGCTGAGCCTGCGGATGGGCCTGCGGACCGAGGTGTCGCTCGACCCCGACCGTGACCAGGGGGCCATGGTGCCGGTCTTCGTGCACCCGATCCCCACCCAGCAGCACGTGCTGGCGGCGTTGGACACGCTCGGCTTCATGATCCGCCAGGCCGGGTTGCAGCAGGGCGGGTTGCCGGGTGTGGAGCACACCCTGCCGTTGCACCAGCGCTGGGGCTACTGGGTAGGGCCGCTCTACGCCGGTCCGATCACCGAACTGGAGCTGATCTTCGTGACCAACTCTGCCGGCCTTGAGGTGATCCTCTGGATGGATCGCCGGCTGGCCCTGGCCGGAATCACGCACCAGAGCATCAGCCGGTTCCGGATCTGGCACGAGGGTGCCGACCGGCGCGACTGGGTCGCCACCGTGGACGGCTGGCTCCGCCAGGCGATCAACAGGCACGCCGCCGCTGCCGCGCACGCCGACTGGTCCGCCCAGATCGCGGGCTCAGCCCACGTCAGCCGCCATCCCGACGAGCCGGTCCGACCCGGCTACGGCCTCGGCGGCACCGCCGGCGGCGCCGGCGTGGGAGGCGGCGGCTCCGGCGGCGACGGCACCTGACCGCCAGCCCTCCCGCGATCTTGCAGTTTCTGCGGCGACAAATAGCCCTGAAGCGCGCATGTCGACGACCGAAAGTGCAAGATCGCGAGCAGGTGGGGCGGGGTCAGCCGGCGGTGGCGGTGGCCAGCTTGAGGCTGAAGGCCAGGAAGAGGGCGGCCACGGCCGTGGTGCCGCCGGCCGCCAGACGGCGACGTTGGCGGAACTGGGCGGCCAGGAAGGTGCCCGCGAAGATCAACGCGGTCAGGTAGAGCGCGCTGGTCGCCGTGGCGATCAGGCCGAGGAGCAGGAACGACAGCGCCGGCCAGGCGTAGCCGGGGTCGACGAACTGGATGAAGAACGAGATGAAGAACAGGATCGCCTTCGGGTTCAGCAGGCTGATCACCAGCGCCTTGCGGAACGGGCTGCGCATCGCCGCCGGCTCCGCGGCGTCGATGAGCCGCGGCGTGCCTGGGTCGTTGCGGTCGCGCCAGCGCCGCGCGGCGCCGAGCAGCATGGTCACCCCGACATAACCGAGGTACGCGGCACCGGCGTACTTGATCACCAGGAACAGCGGTGGGTACGCCTTGAGCAGCGACGCCACCCCGGCGGCGGAGAGGAACATCAGCACCCCGTCGCCGACGAACACGCCACCGGCGGCCCGGTAGCCGACCGCGACGCCCCGTTTGGCGGCGGTGGAGAGCACGAAGAGTGAGTTCGGACCGGGCAGCAGGATGATGGCCACGGTGCCCAGCACGTACGTCCAGATGTCGGTGATCCCCAGCACGCCCGCCATCATCACGCCACCGGCGCCGTCCGCAGAAGTCTTTCTCGCAGCCTGACCTGTGCGTTCGGCCACTCGTCGACGGTCATCGCGTACTGCACGGTGTCCCGCCAGGAGCCGTCCGGGCGTTGCCGGTGCATCCGCAGCACCCCTTCCCGGGTGGCGCCGAGCCGTTCGATGGCCGTCTGTGAGCGGACGTTGCGGATGTCGGTGTGCCAGGCGACCCGCACCGCGCCCAGGTCGTCGAAGGCGCGGCCGAGCAGGAGCAGCTTCGCCTCGGTGTTGATGCCGGTACGCCACCACTGCCGGCCGAGGAAGGTGTGCCCGATCGCCACTGCCCGCCGCTGCGGGTCGATGTCGTAGTAGGAGGTGCTGCCCACCACCGCCCCGGTCGCCGCGCACCGCTGCACCCAGGCCACCCGCTCGCCCCGGTGCTGGGCGGCCAGGGCGGCGCCGATCACCTCCGCGGTCTCGGCGGGGGCGGTCGGTGGCGCGACGGTGAGGTGCCGCCACACCTCGTCGTCGGCGGTGGCGGCGTGCAGGTCGTCGGTGTGCGCCAACTCCAGCGGTTCCAGCAGGACGTGCTCGCCGCGCAGCGGGACCGGCTCGTGCCACGGTGTGCGGGCCGTCCGCAGGTACTCCGGCAGCGGCGCGGTGACCCCGGCGTCCGGCTCCGGTGCCCCGGCGGTCAGTCGCAGCGGCAGCACGCCGGCCCAGTGCGGCAGGTGCAGGTCGGCCTCGTCCTCGCGGACCCCACCGGTGCGGGCCCGGACGGACACCTCCCGCAGTGGCAGCGCCAGGACGGCGGTCTCGGCCAACTCGCGACGGCTGGGCGGACGGGTGGCCGCGCTGCGTCCCGCGCCGACCTTCTCGACCAGCGCGGTGAGCATGGCGAGCTTCTCCCGCTCGTCGGTGACGAGTCGGGCGGTGCCGTGTGCGACGACGGAGCGGTAGTTGGCGCTGTGGTGGAACTGGGAGCGGGCGTAGACCAGCCCGTCGAGCAGTGTCACCGCGACGCAGACGGGCAGCCCGTCCTCGCCCCGGGCGGCGAGCAGCGGCCGGCTTCCGGTGGAGCCGTGCAGGTAGAGCGTGTCGCCGATGCGGACGTGCAGGGTGGGCAGCACCCGGGGCTGGCCGTCGACGACGAAGCTGAGCGCACAGTCGTAGGCCTCGTCGAGCACGGCGTGGGCGGCGGCAGTGTCGTAGCTCATCCTGTCGCGGGAACGGTGGGGTGTGGTCCGGGCGGTGGGTGGATACATGCGCGCGGCCCCTTTGTTCTAGTACAATCTCTTATTTGTGTCAGCACACTATCAGCCCACCGGTACGACAGCCGTCGAGATTTCGGCCAGCATCGAGTCGGGCATCCGTGCCGGCGCCCTGCCACCGGGGGCCGCCCTGCCGCCGGTGCGGGCGCTCGCCGCGCAGTTGGGGGTCAGCCCCGCCACCGTCGCCCGCGCCTACCAGGAGCTACGCCAGCGCGGGCTGCTCGCCACCGCCGGTCGGCACGGCACCCGGGTACGCCCCCGCCCGCCGGTGGCCGCCCGTCGCTCCGCGCTGCGACCCCCACCGTTGCCCGGCGCCCGGGACCTGTCCCGGGGTGAACCCGATCCGCGGCTGCTTCCCCCGCTGGGCCCGCACCTGGCGGCGCTCGCCACCGACGGCGGCCCGACGGTCGGCTACTCCGATGCCGGGGTGCTGCCCGAACTGGCCGAGGCGGCCCGGGCCAGGCTGCGCGCCGACGGCGTACCGGCCGGCGAGTTGACCCTCACCGGCGGCGCGCTGGACGGCATCGAGCGGCTGCTCGGCGCCCACCTGCGCCCCGGCGACGCGGTGGCGGTCGAGGACCCGGGCTGGGCCAACCTGCTCGACCTGGTCGCCGCGCTCGGGTTGCGCCCGATCGGCGTACCGCTGGACGACGAGGGACCGCTGGTCGCCGGGGTGGCCACGGCGCTCGCCGCCGGAGCGCGGGCGCTGATCGTCACCAGTCGAGCGCAGAATCCCACCGGCGCCGCCGTGTCGGCGGCCCGCGCCGAGGCGCTGCGGGCACTGCTCGCCGGCCGGTCGGACCTGCTGCTGATCGAGGACGACCACGCTGCCGAACTGGCCCGCGTACCCCTGCATCCGCTCGCCGGTGCGACAGCGAGTTGGGCCTTCCTCCGTTCGGTGAGCAAGCCCTTCGGCCCGGACCTGCGGATGGCGGTGCTTGTCGGTGACGAGACCACGGTGGCCAGGGTGAGCGGCCGTGCCCGGGTCGGCGCCGGCTGGGTCTCCACAGTGCTGCAACGCCTGGTGCTCGCCCTGTGGCGGGACCCGGCGGTCACCGAGTTGGTGCGGCGGGCGGCGCAGAGTTACGAGCAGCGGCGCGAAGGGTTGCTCGCGGCGCTGGCCGCGCACGGCCTGACCGCGCACGGCCGTAGCGGCATCAACGTCTGGCTGCCGGTCGCGGACGAGACCAGCGCGGTGACCGCGCTCCGCGACGCCGGGTGGGCGGTGGCTCCGGGCGCTCTCTACCGGATCGCCGCCCCACCCGCCCTGCGCATCACCGTCAGCCCCCTGGACCCCACCGACCTGGCCCCCCTGGCCGCAGCCCTGGCCCAAGCCGAAAACCCACCCCACCCCCCAGGCTTCCCCACCTAACCCCACCCCCGCCCCGCCCGACGTTTTCCGCGATCTTGCAGTTTCTGTTGGCGAAATGCCCGATGTCTTGGCTTTGGTCGAGACAGGAAGTGCAAGATCGCGAGGATTCGGGGCGGCGGGGACGGGTATGCGGGCGCCCGGAGGTGTGGGGATATGGCTTCTGGTGGGGCTCGTAAGGGGATCTGGATCGCCATCGCGGTGGCGATCATCATCATCATCATTGTGCTGATCGCGATCGCGTCCGGCGGCGACGGGGGCGGTAACGGGTACTGACCTGACGCGGCCGGGGTGCGCTGCGCCGTGTCCGGCGGCGGGCACCGAACGGGTATATAACAGTCGGCATGGCCGAGCAGACCGGGAACGCTCCGGGCGCCCAGCGGTTCATCCCGCCCGACGCCGACACCATCGACGACCTGCGCACCGCCGCCGGCGGCTGTCGGGGCTGCGAGCTGTACCGGGACGCCTCGCAGACGGTCTTCGGCCGGGGTGACGAGAGCGCCCGTGTGGTGCTGGTCGGCGAGCAGCCCGGCGACATGGAGGACCTGAAAGGGCTGCCCTTCGTCGGCCCGGCCGGACGCCTGTTGCGCCGCGCGGTCGACGACGCCGGGCTGGACCCGGGCCAGCTCTACCTGACCAATGCCGTGAAGCACTTCCGGTTTGAGTTGCGCGGCAAGCGGCGGATCCATCAGACCCCGGACCAGGTGCACATCACCGCCTGCCGACCGTGGTTGGTCGCCGAGTTCGCCCGGCTGCGTCCGGAGTTCGTGGTGGTGCTCGGCGCGACCGCCGCCAAGGCGCTGCTCGGCCCGTCCTTCCGGGTCACCCGGCAGCGGGGCGAGCTGCTGCCCTGGCCGGAGTCGGCCCAACACCCAGCGGACTTCACGCAGGTGCCGGTGGACAACGCCGGAAAGCGGGCCGACGCGCCGCCCACCCGGCTGCTGGCCACCATCCATCCGTCCGCCGTGCTGCGGGCCGACGACCAGGACAAGGCGTACGAGGGTCTGGTCGCCGACCTCACCGTCGTGTCCCGCGCCAGCGCCGGACGGCGGACCAACCGCTCGTGGTGACGTTGCTGAAGACGCCCCGCGACGGTCGGAGCGCTCAGGACGTGGTGTCGGGGTGGACCTCGACGTCGTAGAGCAGTTGCACGTGCCGACGACCGTTCGTCACGCCGACGAAGACCGGGTCACCAGCCGGGGTGCGGCCCTGACGCCACACCTGCTCCCGGGCCGATTCCCGCGACTCGTGATGGCTCCTGCCCTCCTGGTGCAGTTGCAGGACGCGACGGGCGGTGCCGAGGTCGCTGTCGACCCGGACTCGCAGCAGAGGCATGGCACGACCTCCTTGCCGATCGGCGCAGTGGAACTGTCGCACGTACCCCGCCCTGGCCCACAGCGAGTTTCCGCGACCGGCACCGGCCCGTGGCGGCCGAGGTGAACCCGAACCCGCGACGGCCAGGCGACTGCCGGCCGGCCATGTCATCGAGTGAGGCTGATACCTATCGGAAACGGCGTCGCGCGATCCACGTAACAGCGTCTCTGCAGACTCATGCGAGTCGATCTTGTAGGGGAGGCCGTTATGAGCGATCAGACGCAGTCGATGGTCAGCCGGCGTGGGTTCCTGCGTACGGTCGGGATCAGCGGTGGGGCCGGAGCGATGCTCGCCACGATGGGTGCCATGGGGTTGGCCCCCAGCGCGGCCGCGTCGGTCACCCCGGCGTTCCGGCCGCCGGAGCGGTCCGACTTCACCCTCAGCGGGCGGTCCGGCGCCAGCGTGGTCGTGCTCGGCGGCGGCATCGCCGGGCTGACCACCGCGTACGAGTTGGGCAAGGCCGGTTACCACTGCACCATCCTGGAGGCGCGGCACCGCGTCGGTGGTCGGAACCTGACCATCCGGGGCGGTGACGTCGAGACCGACCTGGACGGACGCACGCAGCGCGCCGGCTTCTCCGACGGCGTCTACTTCAACGCCGGTCCGGGGCGGATCGCACAGTGGATGGTCACCATGGACTACTGCCGGGAACTGGGCGTGCCCGTCGAGGTCTTCACCAACCAGAACGCCGACGCCTGGATCTACAACGAGTCCGCCGGGATGACCGCGCCGGTCCGGTACCGCACCGCCAAGGCCGACGTGTACGGCTACGTCTCGGAGTTGCTGGCGAAGGCCACCGACCAGGGCGCGTTGGACGCCCGACTCAGCACGGAGGACCGCGAGCGGCTGTTGTCGTTCCTGCAGAGCTTCGGGGCGATCGGCGGACGCAGCAGCGACTGGGCGTACACCGGGACGAGCCGTCGGGGCTTCTCCGCGTACCCGGGTGCGGGCAACGACGTGGGGATCCCGCTCGGTACGCCGCCGGCGCTCTCCGACGTGTTCGCCAGCAACATCGGCCGGTACTTCTCCTTCGAGTTCGGCTACGACCAGGCCATGCTGATGTTCCAGCCGGTCGGCGGGATGGACCAGATCCCCCGAGCCCTGGCCCGGGCGGTGGGTGCGCACCGGATCCGACTGAACGCCGAGGTGACAGCGGTGACCGACCGGGGCAGCCGGGTCGAGGTGACCTACCGACAGCATGGCCGGCAGTCGCAGGTCACCGCCGACTACTGCGTGGCCGCGCTGCCGCCGCACCTGATGGCCCGGGTGCCGCACAATCTCGGCACGGCGGTGACCGCGGCCCTGGCCGACTTCCCGGTCACCGCCTCCGGCAAGATCGGCCTGGAGTACCGCAGCCGCTGGTGGGAGACCGATCAGCGGATCTACGGCGGCATCACCGAGACCGACCTGGACCTGTCGCACATCTGGTACCCGTCGTACGGCTTCCACGGCAAGCGCGGCCTGGTCGTCGGCTACTACAACACCGGGGCGAACGCCAGGGCGTACAGCGGGCTGACCCCGGAGCAGCGCGCCGAGCGCGCGGTCAGCCAGGGTGTGAAGATCCACGGCGACAAGTACCGCAGTGAGTTGGTCACCTCGTACTCCCACGCCTGGGACCGGACCCGCTACATCGAGGGCGCCTGGACCTCACCCCGGTACGGCACGGCCGGCTACAACCTGCTGCTCCAGCCGGCCGGGCGGGTCTACTTCGCCGGGGACTGGCTCAGCCACGAGGTGGCCTGGCAGCACGGCGCGTTCGTGGCGGCCCGCGCCGCGGTGTCGTCCCTGCACCAGCGGGTGATGACCGCCTGACCGGCGGCCCCGCGCGACGAAGATCCGCGCAACATCGGGGAAACTGCTGCTTCCCGGCGGTTCGAGACAGCAACTTCCCTGATCTTGCGCGGATCTTGCGCCCGGCTGGCCGGGCGGTCGGTCGGTCGGGTGGCCCGGCGGGGGCGTCGGGGTCGGGGTGGGTGCGCGAGGATGAGGGCTTCCCCCGTCCGCGAGGAGCGCCGATGGCGACCGACCTGACCGCACCGCGTACCGGCGTCCGACCCGACGTCGCGTCGATCCAGCGGCGCACCCTGCGGCTGCTCTTCACCACCCAGATCATCGGCGGGATCGGCGTGACCATCGGCATCGCCGTGGGCGCGCTGCTCGCGGCCCGGATCGCCGGGACCGCGGTGGCCGGTGTCGCGCAGAGCGCCGGGGTGGTCGGTGCCGCGCTGCTCGCCGTCCCGGTCACCCGGATCATGGCGCGGCACGGTCGCCGGCCGGGTCTGGTGCTGGCGTACGCGGTCGGCGCCGTCGGCGGTGTGCTGGTGGTGCTGGCCGCCGCCACCCGCTGGGTGCCGCTGCTCTTCCTCGGCATGCTGCTCTTCGGCGGGGGCACCGCCGCGAACCTGCAGGCCCGGTACACGGCCGTGGACCTCGCCGAGCCGGCCCGCCGGGGGCGGCAGCTCTCCCTGATCGTCTGGGCCACCACCATCGGTGCGGTGGCCGCGCCGAACTTCGCCGCGCTGGCCGACCGGGTCACCACCGGCTGGGGGCTGCCCCCGCTGGCCGGCCCGTTCGCGTTCAGCGCGGCCGCCTTCGTGCTGGCTGCCGTCGTACTCCTCGGGTTGCTCCGGCCCGACCCGCTGCTCACCGCGCGGCGGCTCGCGGCCGCCGACACGCCTGCCGCCGACCGCCCGTCGGCCGCCGACGCGACGGCGACCGCGGTGGCGGCCGGGGCGCCGGCGGCGGGTGGTGCCGGGCGGCCGGGCGCCGCCCCGGTCGGGGTGCGCGCGCCACGCGCCGCCGGGATGCGGGCGGCCTGGTCGGTGGTACGCGGACAGCCCGCCGCCCGACTCGGCATCGCCGCCGTGGCGGTGGGCCACCTGGTGATGGTGGCGGTGATGGCGATGACGCCGGTCCGCCTCGGTGAGTCGCACGCCGACGCCGACGTGTTGCGGCTGGTCGGCATCGTGCTGAGCCTGCACATCGCCGGCATGTACGCGTTCTCCCCGGTGGTCGGTTGGCTCACCGACCGGCTCGGTCGACGGGCGGTGATCCTGGGTGGGGTCGGGCTGCTGCTGGCCGCCTGTGCGGTCGCCGGCACCGCCGGGCACCACACGCCCCGGCTCTCGGTCGGTCTGGTCCTGCTCGGGCTGGGCTGGTCGGGGACGATGGTGGCCGGCTCGACCCTGCTGTCCGAGTCGGTGGCGCCCGGGGTGCGGCCGAGCGTCCAGGGGCTCTCCGATCTGATCATGGGGCTGGCCGGGGCCGGGGCGGCCGTGGTCAGCGGGTTTGTCATGCAGTTCGCCGGATATCCCGTGCTCACCCTGCTCGCGGCGGTCGCGGCGGTGCCCCTGGTGGCGCTAGCGTTGCGCCCGGTGCCGACCGGGGCACCGGACGAGGAGGGCTGATAACTGTGCGGCTGACCGACTTCTGGACGCGGCTGGACGAGGCGTTCGGGCCCGGCTACGCGGCCAGCATCGCCCGCGATCAGGTGCTGTCCCAGCTCGGCGGACGGACCATCGAGCAGGCTCTGGCGGCAGGGGAGCAGACGCACGTGGTGTGGCGGGCGGTCTGCGCCGCCTACCCCGACCGGGTGCCCGCTCGACTACGCTGAGCAGCCTTTTCGCCGGTTCCGCGTGTCGTTTGTCGAGTCGTACACCTGTTCGGCTATTGTCCACAGCGGGGTGCTCGTCCACAGCTCGCGGCCCGTCGGCTGGTTTTCTGTCGGACCTAGCGCCTAGCGTGTCCGCGTGACGCGAAGCTCAGCAAAGACGCCGGCGAAGGCAGGGGTGGCAACCATGGCAGCAGGGCCTGACCGGGAGAAGGCACTCGACCTTGCTCTCGCTCAGATCGACAAGCAATTCGGCAAGGGCTCGGTGATGCGGCTGGGGGAGCGGCCGGTCGTCCAGACCGCCGTGATCCCGACCGGCTCCATCGCGCTCGACGTGGCGCTCGGCGTGGGTGGTCTGCCGCGTGGCCGGGTGATCGAGGTCTACGGTCCCGAGTCCAGCGGTAAGACCACCGTGGCACTGCACGCGGTGGCCAACGCCCAGCGCAACGGCGGGATCGCCGCCTTCATCGACGCCGAGCACGCGCTCGACCCGGAGTACGCGAAGGCCCTCGGCGTCGACACCGACGCGATGTTGGTCTCCCAGCCGGACACCGGCGAGCAGGCGCTGGAGATCGCGGACATGCTGATCCGCTCCGGCGCCCTGGACATCATCGTGATCGACTCGGTGGCGGCCCTGGTGCCCCGTGCCGAGATCGAGGGCGAGATGGGCGACAGCCACGTGGGCCTCCAGGCCCGGCTGATGAGCCAGGCGCTCCGGAAGATCACCGGTGTGCTCAGCAACACCGGCACCACGGCGATCTTCATCAACCAGCTGCGGGAAAAGATCGGTGTGATGTTCGGCAGCCCGGAGACCACCACCGGTGGTCGGGCGCTGAAGTTCTACGCCTCGGTCCGGCTCGACGTGCGACGCATCGAGAGCCTCAAGGACGGCACCGACGTGGTCGGTAACCGCACCCGGGTCAAGGTCGTGAAGAACAAGGTCGCCGCGCCGTTCAAGCAGGCCGAGTTCGACATCATGTACGGCAAGGGCATCTCCCGCGAGGGCTCGCTGATCGACGTCGGCGTGGAGCAGGCGATCATCCGCAAGTCCGGAGCGTGGTACACGTACGACGGCGACCAGCTCGGCCAGGGCAAGGAGAAGGCCCGGGAGTTCCTGAAGGAAAACCCGGACGTGGCCGCCGAGATCGAGAAGAAGATCCTGGAGAAGCTCGGCGTCGGGGTCGGCGCGGGTGACGCCGCCGGTGGCCCGGAGCTGCCGCCGGTCGACTTCTGACCGGTCGCTGACCTGTGGCAGGACGACGCGCTCGTACGGGGCGGGGCTGGGATGCCAGTCCGCCTCGTACGGGCGACACCACCGATCCGCCCCGCCCCCGGCGAGGCCGCCGGGGTGGTTCCGGGGAGGCCGATGCCGTCGAGTCTCCGGCTCCTCCCCGGGACGAGTCCGAGGTGGCCCGCGAGATCTGCCTGCGCCAGCTGGCCGTCCGGCCCCGCACCCGGGCCGAGCTGGCCGGGGCGCTGGCCAAGCGGGGCATCTCCGAGGAGGTCTCGGCAGAGGTCCTCGACCGGTACGACGAGGTCGGCATCATCGACGACGCCGCGTTCGCCAGGGCGTGGGTGTCCAGCCGGCACGCCGGGCGGGGCCTGGCTCGTCGGGCGCTCGCCAACGAGCTGCGCCGCAAGGGTGTGGACGGCGAGGTGGCCACCGAGGCGCTGGGTGAGCTGGACGAGGAGACCGAGGCGGACACCGCCCGCAGTCTCGTGGAGCGCAAGCTGCGCACCGCCCGAGGCGAGCCGGACGCGGTCTTCCGCCGGCTGGTGGGCATGCTGGCCCGCAAGGGCTACCCGCCTGGTGTGGCCATCCGGGCGGTGAAGGACGCGCTCGCCGCGCAGAGCGCCGAGGCGGCCGAGTTCGCCGAGCAGATCGACGCCGACGCGCTCGCCGACGCCGAGGGTGAGTTGGAGCGCGACAACCGCGCGGTGGAGTGACCAGCCCGCCCAGGCTGTCGGGCTCTCGGTGGTGACAGCCGTTCGGTCGGACGGCTGACCGGTTGATCGTGCTCGATCCAGGATGTAGTGGCCTCACCGGCGCGACGACCCCACTCGAACCTGGGTCGAGCACGATCTTGGCGGCAGCGGCAGCGGCAGCGGCGGCGGTGGGAGCCAGCTGACGTCTGACGAGACGGATGGGTCACACCTGGCGGGGTCGTCGGCCTCGCCTGAGAACCGGCTGGACGGCGCTGAGCAGGCCCGACGTGTCCAACGAGCGGTGCACCTCGCGGAGTTTGTCCTCTCCTGTCCGGCGCGATGTCAGCGCCCGGTGACGGTACGACTTCTCTCCGTTCGGGGGGTTTGATCATGAGTCCTTGACCAGAGCACCCCCGGCGACCTAGCCTCGCCATACAGGCTCACATTGCCCGACCAGCGCAGGCTAAGCGCACAACATAGATCGCGTAACAGAACAGCATCACTTTGGCCGACTCCGCGGCCTTTGGCAGCAGTTCCGGACAGGCCGGTCCGGAACGCTGCGACAACTGCACCCGGTCGCCGACGCTGCCCACGGGCACCGCCGGCGGAGAAAGCTATCCACGGCCAGCCGCTCCGGTCGGGCGTCCACAGCCGCAGGAGTGTGCCCCCGGCACAGTCGCTGCGGTCTCGACGTTAGGGGAGGCGGCCATGGCGGGGCGGCGGCACAGGTTCATCGGTAGACCCGACGGGGTCCCGGCATGAACGCCTTCGACGTCGTGCTCCTCGCGGCCGTCCTCGTCCTCGCGGTGGTGGTGATCGGGGCCGTGCTGGTCGGCATCCGGGCACTGCGCCGGATGGGCGCCGCGCCGGCTCCGGAGGACCCCGCCTTCATCGCCGAGAAGGACCGGCAGGAGCAGTCCCTCGCTGCCCTGCGGACCGCGGCGGACCAGGCGAACAGCACGATCGACGTGGCGAAGTCAGCGGCCGCCGCGGCCCGCACCGAGGCGGCGGCGGCGAAGGCCGAGGCGAAGGCGGCACGCGCCGAGGCGCGTCGGGTCCTCGACGACGCCCGGGCCGAGGCGGACACCGTTCTGGAGCGCGCCCACAAGCAGGCCGAGGCGGACGCCGAGCAGCTGCGCACGGCAGCCCGGCGCAGCGGCGAGCGGGAGGTGGCGGTGCTCGCGGCCACCACCCGGGAGCAGGCCGCCGAGGTGGAACGTCGGGCCGCCCGGATGGACGAGCGGGAGCGGATGCACACCGAAGAGGTGGAGCGGTTCGCCGAGCGGGAGCGGCAGCTCACCGCCGCGAAGGCCGCCCTCGCCGCCCGGGAGGCCGCGCTCGCCCAGCGGGAGGCCGAGCTGGCCGAGTCGGAGGAGCTGCGCCGCCGGGAGCTGGAACGCGTCGCCGGGCTCACCGCCGAATCCGCGCGGCTGGAGCTGATCGACGCCATCGAGACCCAGGCCAAGCGGGAGGCGGCGTTGCTCGTGCGGGACATCGAGTCCGACGCGCGCAACACGGCCGAGCAGAGGGCCCGACACATCGTGGTGGACGCGATCCAGCGGGTCGCCAGCGAGCAGACCGCGGAGAGCGTGGTCAGCGTCCTGCACCTGCCCGGTGACGAGATGAAGGGGCGGATCATCGGCCGGGAGGGGCGCAACATCCGCGCCTTCGAGTCGGTGACCGGCGTCAACCTGATCATCGACGACACCCCCGAGGCGGTGCTGCTCTCCTGCTTCGACCCGGTCCGTCGGGAGGTGGGCCGGGTGACCCTGGAGAAGCTGGTCCTGGACGGGCGCATCCACCCGCACCGGATCGAGGAGGTCTACGACCTGGCCCGGCAGGAGGTGGAGCAGCTCTGCCTGCGCGCCGCCGAGGACGCCCTGGTCGAGGTCGGCATCACCGAGATCCACCCGGAGCTGGTCTCCCTGCTCGGTCGGCTGCGCTACCGCACCTCGTACGGGCAGAACGTGCTCAAGCACCTGGTCGAGACCGCCCACATCGCCGGCATCATGGCCGCCGAACTGCGGTTGGACGTGCCCATCATCAAGCGGTCGGCGTTCCTGCACGACATCGGCAAGGCGCTCACCCACGAGGTGGAGGGCAGTCACGCCATCATCGGCGCGGACCTCGCCCGCAAGTACGGCGAGCACGAGGACGTGGTGCACGCCATCGAGGCGCACCACAACGAGGTGCCGCCGCAGACCATCGAGGCAGTGCTCACCCAGGCCTCCGACGCCTGCTCCGGTGGTCGGCCGGGCGCGCGCCGGGAGAGCCTGGAGGCGTACGTCAAGCGGCTGGAGCGGATCGAGGAGATCGCCGCCGGCAAGCTCGGCGTGGACAAGGTCTTCGCCATGCAGGCCGGCCGGGAGATCCGGGTGATGGTCAAGCCGGACGACGTGGACGACATCGGGGCGGCCGTGCTGGCCCGCGACGTGGCCAAGCAGATCGAGGAGGAGCTGACCTACCCGGGTCAGATCCGGGTCACGGTGGTCCGCGAGTCCCGGGTCACCGAGATCGCCCGCTGAGTCAGACCGGCGGCCCTCGCCGCGCGGATGCTGGAGATGACCGAAGGCCGCCCCGAGCAGTTCGGGGCGGCCTTCGGGCCTTCTGGTCGGTGTGACGTGGCTCAGACGCCCCCGCCGCCTCCGCCCGCGCCCTCGGCCTGGGACATCAGGGCCGCTGGCGGCGGGTTCTGCGCCGGGGTGTTCGCGGTCTTGCGACCCTGGGCGAGCCACCGCTGGACGTACTGGGCGAGCTTCGACAGCGAGTAGTTCACCACGATGAAGAGCACGGCGATCACGACGTAGACCTGGATGGGGTTGCCCAGTGCGCCGATGATCTGCTTGCCGATGTTCAGGGTCTCCTCGTAGCTGATGATGAAGCCGAGTGAGGTGTCCTTCAGCACCACCACCAGCTGACTGATCAGCGCCGGCAGCATGATCCGGAAGGCCTGCGGCAACAGGATCATCCGGGTGCTCTGCGCCGGGGACAGCCCGATGGCGGAGGCGGCTTCCGCCTGGCCGCCCGGCAGACCTTCCATGCCCGAGCGGAGGATCTCGCCGATCACCACGGAGTTGTAGATGGTGAGGCCGATGACCAGGTACCAGAGGTTGTCGAAGTAGATGCCGAACTCGGGAAAGCCGCGGGCCACGAAGAAGATGGTGATCACCACCGGCAGGCCGCGGAACACCTCGACGCAGACCCGGGTGACCGCCGAGAGCAGCATGCTCAGCCCACGCAGCAGGTACGCCAGCGGCGCGGCGAGACCGGTGAACTTGCGACCGGTCAGGCTCTTGAGCTGGATCCGTAGCACCGCCAGCAGGGTGCCGACGACCAGCGAGGCCACGATGGCCATCGCCGCCGCGATCAGTGTGTTCTTGAAGCCGAGGCCGATCCGCTCCCAGACCAGGGAGAAGTTCTCGTTGGAGGGGTCGATCAGCGGCCCCCACAGCTCCATCGACAACTGGCCCTTCTCGTCCAGCGGCCGGTAGATCAGGAAGTAGGCCCCGACGAGCAGGACCAGCCCGGCGACGAGGCTGCTGATCAGCGTGATCCGCCGCTGCCGGGGCCCGGGAACGTCGTAGAGGACGCTGGTCTGCTGAGTCATCGGGCCACCGCCTGTCGCTTCTCGATCCGGTCCAGCAGGGTGCCGAGCGGCACGGTCATGATCAGGTAACCGATCGAGATGCCGATGGCGACCGGGACGAAGGCGTAGCCCTCAGCCCCGGTGAGCTGATCGGCCGTGGCCGACAGGTCACCGGCAACCCCGAAGAAGCCGGCCAGCGCGGAGTTCTTGATCATTGCGATGATCACCGAGCCGAGCGGGACGATCGAGGCCTGCCAGGACTGGGGCAGCACCACGTAGCGCAGGTTCTGCCCGAAGGTCAGCCCCAACGACCGGGCCGCCTCGGCCTGGCCGGAGGGCACCGCGTTGACCCCGGACCGAAGCGCCTCGCAGACGAACGCGGCGGTGTACAGCACGAGGGCGATCAGGGCGAAGCGGAAGTACGGCAGATCGGTGCCGAGCCGGGTGAACAACGAGTCGATCACCGGGATGCGGAGGAAGTCCGCGTTGGAGCCGAGCGCCGGCAGGCCGAACGCGGCGAAGAACATCACCACGGTCAGCGGCATGTTGCGGAAGACGTTCACGTAGCTGGTGCCGAGCGCGCGCAGCGGCGGCACCGGCGAGATGCGGAGCACCGCCACGATGGCGCCCAGGATGAGGGCGCCGATCGCGGCGAGGAAGCAGATCTGGAGGGTGAGCCAGAAACCACCCGCAAAGACGTCGAACTTGTCGATGAGCACGTTCACGGGTCGGTGTTCCTCCCCACCCTCCAGGTCGAAGGATCAGTAGCGGTTGATGGTGGGCGCCGAGCCCAGTTCCGCGCCGAACTTACCGGCGGTGTCGTCCCAGGCCTTCTTCCAGCTGCCGTCGGCGACAGCCTTGTCCAGGGTGTCGTTGATGAAGCTGCGGAAGTCCGCGTCCTCCTTCTTCACGCCGATGCCGTACGGCTCCTTGGTGAAGTTGCTGCCGGCCAGCTTGAAGGAGGCCTCGTCCTTGGCGATGTAGCCGAGCAGGATCACGTTGTCGGTGGTCACGGCGTCGACCTGGCCGCCCTTGAGGGCGTCACGGCACTTGTCGTACGTGTCGAAGGGCACCACCTGGGTGGCGACGTCCTTGACGTACTTCTTGATCTCCTCGAGCGGCGTCGAGCCGGTGGCCGAGCAGACCTTCTTGGTGCCGTCCTTGAACGAGTCCGGGCCGGTGATCGTGGTGTCGTCCTTCTTCACCATGATGTTCTGGCCAGCCTCGTAGTACGGCCCGGCGAAGGCGATGCGCTCCTTGCGCTTGTCGTTGATCGTGTAGGTCGCGGCGACCAGGTCGACGGTGCCGTTGACGATCACGTCCTCACGGACCTTCGAGGGGGCCTCGACCCACTCGATCTTGTCCTCGGGGATGCCGAGCTCCTTGACGATGATCTTGGCGATCTCGACGTCGAAGCCCTCCGGCTTGCCGGAGAGGCCCTTCAGGCCGAAGCCGGGCTGGTCGAACTTGGTGCCGACCTTGATCTTCTGGGCCTTGTTCAGCTTCTCCATGGTGGTGCCGGCGGTGAAGGACTTGCTGCCAGCGCCGGTGCCCTCCCCGCCGTCATCGCCACCACAGGCGGTGAGGCCGAGCGCCAGGGCGGCGACCGCGGCAACTGCCGCAACGCGCGTGATACGCATACTTTTCTCCTTCTTCAACGGAGCCCGCCGGGGTGCGGCACGCTCCACAACGGACGCCTAGTGCGTGAGGATCTTGGAGAGGAAGTCTCGGGCCCGCTCGCTGCGCGGGTTGGCGAAGAATTCCGCTGGTGGGGCGTCCTCGACCAGCTGCCCGTCAGCCATGAAGATGACCCGGTTCGCCGCGTGCCGGGCGAAGCCCATCTCGTGGGTGACCACGACCATCGTCATGCCGTCGCTGGCCAGCGAGGTCATCACGTCGAGTACCTCGCCGACCATCTCCGGGTCCAGCGCCGAGGTCGGCTCGTCGAAGAGCATCGCCTTGGGCTGCATGGCCAGGGCCCGGGCGATGGCCACCCGCTGCTGCTGCCCGCCGGAGAGCTGAGCCGGGAACTTGTCCGCCTGGTTGGCGATGCCGACCCGGTCGAGCAGGGCCAGGCCCCGCTCGCGCGCGGCAGCCGGCTTCTCCTTGCGGACCTTGATCGGGCCGAGGGTGACGTTCTCCAGGATGGTCTTGTGGGCGAAGAGGTTGAAGGACTGGAACACCATGCCCACCTCGCTGCGCAGCTTCGCGAGGGGCTTGCCCTCGGCCGGCAGCGGCTGACCGTCGAAGGTGATGGTGCCCGAGTTGATCGGTTCCAGTCGGTTGATCGTGCGGCACAGCGTCGACTTGCCGGAGCCGGACGGGCCGATCACCACGACCACCTCGCCGCGACCCACCGACAGCGAGACGTCGTCCAGCACGTGCAGCGGCCCGAACCACTTGTTGACCGCGTCCAGCACGATGAGCGGTTCGCCCGTCGTCACGTCGTTCACCGTCCCTGTCGTCTCCCGGAGCGGGGTCGGTTGACCCCCGGTGCGGCCACTGTAGGCGGCGTGATGTGGCAGAACGCAACCCAGCGGGTCACGGAGCGGTAACACCGGTCACGATCGTTCTCGGGCGTCCGATTTTGGTCACCGGCTGGGTGGTGCCGGTGGCGATCGTGGCGCGTTGTCGAGATCATGGGGGGATGACCGAACCCGTACGGTTGACCACGTACGCCCGCGGCGGTGGCTGCGCCTGCAAGATTCCCCCGGGTGAGCTGGAGATCATGGTGGCCGGTCTCGGCCCGGCGAGCGGCACCGCCGAGTTGCTGGTCGGGTTGGACCACGGCGACGACGCGGCGGTGGTGCGCCTGGATGAGCGGACCGGCCTCGTCAGCACCGCCGACTTCTTCACCCCGGTGGTCGACGACGCGTACGACTGGGGTCGGATCGCCGCGGCCAACGCGCTCTCCGACGTGTACGCGATGGGCGGCACCCCGCTGGTCGCGCTCAACCTGCTCTGCTGGCCGCGTGACGTGCTCCCGTTGGAGTTGGCCCGTGAGGTGCTGCGCGGCGGCCAGGACGTGGCGCGGGAGGCCGGCTGTCACCTGGCCGGCGGGCACAGCGTGGACGACGACGGCCCGAAGTACGGTCTCGCGGTCACCGGCACGGTCCGGCCGGAGGAGCTGATCACCCTCGACGCCGGGCGGGCCGGTGTGCCGTTGTCGCTGACCAAGCCGCTCGGCGTGGGCGTGCTGAACACCCGGCACAAGGCGACCGGGGAGAGCTTCCCGGAGGCGGTGGCCTCGATGAGCGCGCTCAACCGGGACGCGGCCCGCGCGGCGGTCGCCGCCGGTATCCGCTGCGGCACCGACGTGACCGGGTTCGGGCTGCTCGGGCATGCCTCGAAGCTGGCCCGGGCCAGCCGGCTCACGGTGGCCATCGACACCGCCCGGGTGCCCTATCTGGCCGGTGCGCGCGAGGCGCTGCGCGACGGGTTCGTCAGCGGCGGCAGCCGGCGGAACCTGGACTGGGTGACCCCGTGGACCGACTTCGGTGCGGCGGACGAGGCGGAGCGGCTGTTGCTGGCCGACGCGCAGACCTCGGGTGGCCTGCTGGTCGCCGGTGAGGTGCCCGGCGCTCCCGTGGTGGGTGAGCTGCTGCCCCGGGGGGAACACCTGGTCGTCCTGCGCTGAGCGGGGGACACGCGGCGGCGGTGGTACGGATGGCGCACCATACCCGATAAACTGTCACCTTCCCGCTACTCCGAGCAATGCCGCTCAGGGAAATTTTGCCCGGAATGGTCACAGACCGGTAACTTGCCCCCGGCTGGGGTCAAATGCCCCCCACCATCGTGAGTAAGGCCCGATCCGGAGGCCGGTGGGGACGAACGCAGCGAGGAGGCGGAATGACCGAGCTGTGGAACTGGAGAATCGACGGGGCTCAGCCCGTGGAGGTCTACCCGGCGCTGGCCGAGGCGCTTGGCCGGGTGGTGATGCCGTTGGCGGTGGCCGACCCGGCGCGGTTGCCGACGTACGCGGTGGTGTGTGACGTCTGGCAGGCGCCGGGCGAGTTCGCGACGGTGGTGGACTGCTACGGGGTGCCCGAGCAGCTCTCCGAGCACGCGGGCATCGCGGCGCTGGCCCGACTGCTGGGCCGCAACTGCCTGTTGCGCGACGACACGCTCGACGCGGGCCGGCACCTGCTCGTCGCCCCGGACGGCACGGTCCGTCCGGTGCACTTCGACGTGCGGGACACCGACGACGGTGAGGTGCTCAGCAAGATGCGGCTCTGCTCGCTCGGCGACCCGGGATGCCGGGGCTGGTCGCAGTGCCACCGTTCGCGCTGGGCGCCGGACACCGTCGCCCCGGCACTCGCCGCGGCCTGACCCTGCCCCGGGTCAGGCCCGGCCGGGTGCCGTGCCGGTGGGCGGCGATCAGTTGGCGGCGGGGGTCGACCGGTCGGTGACGCCCGCCGCGGCGCCCCGCACCACGAGTTGGTCGAGCAGGGTGCGCGTCGCCCCGGCCACGGCGGCCACCGCGGCGTCGAACGCGGCGGCGTTGTGCGCGGCGGGCGCCCGGAAACCAGAGATCTTCCGGACGTACTGCAACGCCGCCGCCTCGACGTCCGCGTCGGTCACCTGCGGGGTGAACGGTTCACGCAGCGTCTTGATGCTCCGGCACATGTGAGCTCCTCCTTCGTCCACCGCGGTCTACCACTCGCCGTGCCGACGATGGTACCGACGGTGACACTGGGTCGATATTTGTCTATCCTGGTCACGGACCAGAGCCGTTCGAGCCACAGCCGCCGCTCGCGCTCCCAGCGCCCCGGGCCCCCGGAGACTCATTGTGGACCATGCCCCCGCCCGCCCCACCCGTCCCGACCTAGACGATCTCACCCGTAGCCTGCACACCCCGCTGGAACGGATCACTGTCGAGCACGCCGATCTGGTTGAGGCGGTGCGCAGGCGCGTCGTCACTACCGGCTCCGTGCCGTCCGGGGTCGTCGCCGTCGCCGCCTTCAACTCGTCCATCTGAGCGATGGTCTGCCGGTGCGGTCCACCCGGAGTGGGTGGATCCTGCCGGCGGATCAGCCAGTTCGTGCTGAAGGTGCACAGCCGGTGTGACCTCAGCTGCGACCACTGCTACATCTACCAGCACGCCGACCAGACCTGGCGTGGCCGCCCGGCGCGAATGCCGCCGGCCACGGTCCGGCGCGCCGCACGGCGCATCGCCGAGCACGCCCGCGAGCACGGGGTGCCGGTCGTGCACGTGGTGCTGCACGGGGGTGAGCCGCTGCTGTTGGGCGCCGCCGGGTTGCGCGAGGTGCTGGCCGAGCTGCGCACGGCGATCACCCCCTGGGCCCGGCTGGACCTGCGCCTGCAGACCAACGGCGTGTTGCTCGACGAGGAGCTGTGCCGGCTCTTCGTCGAGTACGACGTGCGGGTCGGGGTGTCGTTCGACGGTGACCGTGCCGCCAACGACCGGCACCGGGTCTTCGCCCACGGTGGCAGCAGCCACGACCTGGTCCGGCGGGCACTGGCCCTGCTCCGGCGGCCGGAACACCGCGCCAGCTACGCCGGCATCCTCTGCACCGTCGACGTCCGCAACGATCCCGACCGGGTGTACGAGGCGCTGCTGGCCGAGCGCCCGCCCCGGGTCGACCTGCTGCTGCCACACGCCACCTGGGACCACCCCCCGCTTCGCCCCGGGCCCGACCCCACCCCGTACGCGCGGTGGCTGGGGCGGATCCACCGACGGTGGGTGGACGACGGGCGGGCGGTGTCGATCCGCATGTTCGAGGCGCTGCGCCCCGGTGGCGGCGGCACCGAGGCGTTCGGTCTCGCGCCGGCCGACGTGCTGGTCATCGAGACGGACGGCGCCTGGGAGCAGGTCGACTCGCTGAAGACCGCGTACCACGGCGCAGCCGGCACCGGGCTCGACGTGTTCGACCATCCGGTGGACGAGGTCGTGCGGCATCCCGGGGTCGCGGTCCGGCAGGACGGCGTCGACGGGCTCTGCGCGACCTGCCGGGCCTGCCCGGTGGTCGACAGGTGCGGCGGCGGCCTGTACGCCCACCGCTGGCGCACCGGCTCCGGCTTCGACAACCCCTCGGTGTACTGCCCCGACCTGCTCGCCCTGATCGACGCGGTGGACGCCCACCCGCCGCCCACCCCGCCCGCGTCGGGCGAATGGTCCGCCACCGCGCCCGTCGACGAGCTGCTCGACGACCTGGCCACCGGGCACGGGTCGACGTCGACGCTCGCGCTGCTCGCCGCCACCCAGCTCTCCATCACCCGGGCGCTGTTGGCGGCCTGCCGGGAGCGGTTCGGCAGCACTGCCGCCTGGGACCTGCTCGTGCACCTCGACCAGGCGGCCCCGGACGCCGTCCAGGCGGTCCTGGCGCACCCCTTCGTCCGGCCCGCGCTGGTGCACCGCCTCGACCCGGCGGCCCTGCCCGGCCTCGGCGTGGCACTCGACCCACTGCCGGCCCTCGCCGTCGCGGCGGCCCTGCGGGCCGGCGTCCCGGCCACGGTGCGCGTCCCGCTGCGGGCCGGCGCGATCACGGTGCCCACGCTCGGCGACCTGGTGCTGCCCGGCCCGGGGGAGAGCGCCGAGGTGACCGTCGGGCCCGGCGGGTTCCAGGCCCGGGTCGGGTCGGTCGAGCGGACGGTGTCCCTCGATCCGCTGGCGCCGCCGACGACCGGTTGGCTGCCGACCCGCGACGTGCCGGTGCCCGGCGGCCGGTTGCTCCTTGAGGACGGTGACCCGTACCGCGACTGCTACGGCCAGCCGGTGGAACCTCGCCTGGAGGCTCCGGCCGCGCGGGCGTTGGGCCGTACCCTGACCGACGCCTGGCGGGTCGTGCAGCGGGACGTGCCGGCGCACGCGGCGGCGCTCGACGGCGGTCTGCGTGCCGTCGTTCCGCTGGCCCCCGACCCGGCGCGACCGCTGCGCAGCGCGACCGCCCGGCACGCGTTCGGCGCGGTCGCCGTCACCCCGCATCCCGACCCGGAGACGATGGCGGTGCTGCTCGTGCACGAGTGGCAGCACGCGAAGCTGGGCGCGGTGCTCGACCTGTACGACCTTGTCGAACCCGGCCAGGGCACCCGGATCCGGGTGCCCTGGCGCCCTGACCCGCGACCACCGGAGGGCGTCCTGCAGGGCGTGTACGCCCACCTCGCCGTCACCCAGGTCTGGCGGTCCCGGGCGGACACCGACGATCCGGACGCGTCGGCGCACGCGGCCCACTTCCGGGCGTGGACCCGGGACGGCGTCGAGGCGCTGCTGGCCAGCCGGTCGCTCACGGCGGCGGGCGAGCGGTTCGTCGGCCAGCTGCGCCACGCGCTGGAGGAGACCCGTGTCGGGTCCGGATGAGCAGCCATCGCCCCGCCTGGGCCGCTCCCGCCTCGCCGACGACCTGCGGGCGCTGGGCGTACGCCCGGGGGTGTGCCTGCTGGTGCACTGTGGCCTGCGGCGGGTGGGCCCGCTGGAGCGCGGCCCCGCGACCCTCGCCGGCGCGCTGCGCGACGTCCTCGGCCCGGCCGGGACGCTGCTGGTGCCCACCCAGACCGACGGCAACTCGACCACCTCCCGCGCCCACCTGGCGGCCACCGCGGGCATGGACCGGGCGCAGCGCGAGCGGTACGAGGCGGCGTTGCCGGGCTGGGACCGGCGGACCACCCCCTCGCAACGGATGGGTGTGCTCGCCGAGTACGTCCGGTGCACCCCCGGGGCCGTGCGCAGCGACCATCCGCAGACCTCGTTCGCCGCGCTCGGCCCCCGGGCCCGGCAGCTCACCGACGGTCACGACCTCACCTGCCACCTGGGGGAACGCTCACCGATCGGCGGCCTCTACGCGGCGGACGGGCAGATCCTGCTGCTCGGCCTCGGCTACGAGGCGTGCAGCGCCCTGCACCTGGCCGAGTACCGGCTGCCGGTGCCGCCGCCCGAGCGCGACTACCACTGTTTCCGGCTCGTCGACGGGCAGCGGGTCCGCCTCGACTTCCGGGCTCTCGACCTGGACGACCGGGACTTCCCGAAGGTGGGTGCCGCGCTCGACGGGACGCCGTTGGTGCGCCACGGTCGGGTGGGGCGGGCCGACGCCCGTCTGCTGCCGGCGCGGGCCGCTGTCGACTTCGCGACTGTCTGGTTCGCCGCGAACCGGTTGGCGGTGCGGCGTTGACGCGGGGACTACGCTGATGTTCCGGCCGCGTGGGGAGGGCGGAGGGGCAGCGGTGAGCACAGTGGACGCACCCTCCGGAGCGCGCGCCCCGCTCTTCTTCATCAGCTATTCGCGGGCGCCGGTCGGCCGGGCCACCGGCAAACCCGCCGAGTACGTCTCCCGTTTCTTCGAGGACCTCTCCGTCCACGTCAGCGAGCTGGTCGGCCCGGTGACCGGAGTGGACGCCGGCTTTCTGGACACCTCCATCGCCGGTGGCGAACGCTGGAGCCCGGAGCTGCTGCAGGCCGCCGGCACCTGTCAGGTCTTCGTTCCGTTGGTGTCCAGCGCGCTGCTCGGCAGCGAGTGGTGTGGTCGGGAGTGGGACGCGTTCTCCCGCCGACGGATCACCCCGCGACACAGCTCCGCGTCGGTGCACGAGACGGCGATCGTGCCGGTCACCTGGTCGCCGACGAACGGCACGGCACTGCCTCAGGTGCTCCGCGACATCCAGCGCTTCTCCCCGACCGCGATGCCGGATCCCGACATCGCGGTGCACTACCAGCGGGACGGGGTCTATGGCTTGCTGACCATGCAGTGGGAGAACGCGTACCGGGCGGTGGTCTGGCGGCTCGCGCAGCGGATCGTCGCCATCCACCGGTCCTACCTGGTCGAACCCTGGGTGCCGGCGAGCGTGGACGAGCTGTGCAACCGGTTCGCCGAGGAGCCGGCGTGAGCCCGCCGACGGACCGGCGTCGGTCGGGGGCGCGCGGGACGTACTTCTTCCTGAGCTACGCCCACTCGGCGCCGCCGCCGGGCGCCCGGGCCGACGCCGACGTCTGGGTCGGCCAGTTCTTCGCCGATCTGACCGACGAGGTGCGGCGTCAGGCACGACCGGTCGCCGGGATGCGGATCGGCTTCTTCGACCAGCACATCCCGTTGGGCGCCGACTGGAAGGCCGCGCTCGCCGAGGCGCTCGGTGACGCCGAGGTCTTCGTCCCGCTCTACTCACCCGGCTACTTCAGCCGCCCCTGGGCACTGGGGGAGCAGGAGTCCTTCCGGGCCCGGCTGGCCGCCGCCGGCCCGGCCCGGCTCACCGCCGGGCACCTCACCCCGGTGCTGTGGATCCCGTTCCCCCCGTGGGAGGCCCACCCGGAGCTGGACGGCGCCCTCGACCTGGGCCGCGACGTCCCGGAGTACGCCGCCGACGGCCTGCGCGCGTTCTGCATGCTGGCCTCCTACCGGACCCAGTACGAGCTGCTGCTGAGCCGGCTGGCGAGCCGGATCGTGCACACCGCCGAGCGGCGACCGATGGGCCCGTCCCGAGCGCCCGGCCTGGACGAGGTGGTCCGCCCGGCGCCGACCGACCCGGACTTCGTCGTCGCCGTCCTGGCCCCGACCCGGGACCGGCTGCCGACCGATCGCGACCCCGCCGGCTACGCCGCCAGCGGCCGGCTCTGGCGGCCGTACGGGCGCAGTCAGCAGCTGCCCGCCGCCGAGTACGCGGCCAGCACCGCCGAGCGGCTCGGGCTGTCGGCCCGGACGGAGGACTTCGCGCAGGCCTCGGCGCTGCTCGATCGGCGACCGGCGGTGCTGCTCGTCGACCCGTGGATCGCGGCGGCCCCGGACGCGGCCAGGGTCCTCGCCCGGATGGTGCACGGCCTGCGGGAGTGGGTCGTTCCGCTGGTGGTCACCGACGACGACGACACGCAGGACGCCACCCACTGGGCCACCGAGGTGACCCAGCTCCTGCAGGACGCCGGTCTGCCCCAGGTGAAGCGCGCCTGCAGCATGCCGGAGTTCGTCGACCTGATGCCGGCGCTGGTCACCGAGGCGCGCCGGCAGTTCCTCAAGCACGGCCCGGTCGTCCCCTTCGAACCACCGCCGGAGCCGGTGCCGCGTCTGCGTGACGGCCTGCCCGCGGCCGGCTCGATCGTGTCGACCGACCCCGCGTCCCCGCCTGATGATCCGGCCCCACCGCGTCCCCACGGAGAAGACCGATGAACAACGATCGCGAAGGCCAGGTCGTCACCTTCTACTCGTTCAAGGGTGGAACGGGCCGGACGATGGCGCTGGCCAACGTCGCCTGGATCCTGGCGGCCAGCGGCCGGCGGGTGCTCGTCGCCGACTGGGACCTCGAGTCGCCGGGTCTGCACCGCTTCTTCCACCCGTTCCTCGACGCCGAGGCGATCCAGGGCACCAGCGGCGTGATCGACATGATCCGCGACTACGAGTGGGAGACCACCCGGGTCAACGAGCGGCCGGACCGCTGGATGGAGCAGTACGCCCGGGTCGGGCGGCACGCCTTCTCGTTGCGGTGGACCTTCCCCGACGGCGGTGGCCTCGACTTCCTCTCCGCCGGCCGGCAGAACAGCGACTACGCCGTCTCGGTGAGCGGCCTGGACTGGGACAACTTCTACAACCGGCTGGGCGGGGCGCAGTTCTTCGAGGCGCTGCGCGCGGACATGAAACGCCAGTACGACTTCACCCTGATCGACAGTCGGACGGGGTTGAGCGACGTCGCCGACATCTGCACCCTGCACCTGCCGGACACCCTTGTCGACTGCTTCACCCTCAGCGACCAGGGCATCGACGGCGCGGCCCGGGTGGCGCACTCGGTCCGGGACCGGTACCGGCGGCGCGACATCCGGGTGCTGCCGGTGCCGATGCGGGTCGACCAGGCGGAGAAGGAGCGGGCCGAGGCGGGTCGCCTGCTGGCCATGCGCCGCTTCGCCGGCCTGCCGGCCGGCATGACCGAGGCGGAACGGCGGCGCTACTGGGCCGCGGTGGAGGTCCCGTACCGGCCGTTCTACGCGTACGAGGAGACCCTCGCCACGTTCGGTGATCCGCCGGGCTCGCCGACGTCGCTGCTGGCCGCGTTCGAGACGTTGACGGGGATCCTCACCGACGGGGCGGTGACCGCGCTGCCGGTGATGGACGAGTCGGTGCGGGAGCGGGGCAAGGCCCGGTTCCGCCGACGCACCGAGGCGATCGACGACCAGATCGTGCTCCGGTACGCGCCGGAGGACGCCATCTGGGCCGAGTGGCTGGAGCGGGTGCTCAGTTCGGCGGGGCTGCGGGTGGTGGAGCCCACGGCCGCCGTCGGGTCCGCCGGTACGCCGGCCCCGCGCACGCTGACGGTCGTCTCGCCGGCCTACGTGGCGACGCCGTCGGGCGGTCTGCCCGACCGCGACACGAGCACCGGCTCCACGGCCCTGGCCGTGTACGTCGCCGACCTGCGCCCGCTGGCGGAGTTCCCGTCGCAGAGTTCCACCAACCTGGTCAACGTGAGCGCGGCGACCGCCGTGGAGCGGGTGTTGCGGCTGGTCGGCCGGCCGGTGCCGTCGTCGGCGGACGGGCCGGCCGGTGGGGCGACCCGTTTCCCCGGCACCGAGCCGTTGATCTTCAACGCGCCCAACCGGAACGCCCGGTTCACCGGCCGGGAGGACGACCTGGCGCGGCTGCGCGCGCAGTTGCAGAGCGGGGGCAGCGCGGTGGTGCTGCCGGTCGCCCTGCAGGGCATGGGTGGCGTCGGCAAGACGCAGGTGGCCCTGGAGTACGTGCACCGGTTCAAAGCCGCGTACGACGTGGTGTGGTGGATCGTGGCGGACCCGCCGCAGTTCGTCGACAGCGCTCTCGCCGACCTCGCCGGTCGCCTCGGCATCCTCGTCGGCCCCACCCTGCCCGACACGGTCCGGTCGGTGCTGCAGGTGCTCGGCCGTGGTGAGCCGTACGAGCGGTGGCTCGTCGTGCTGGACAACGCCGAGGAGCTCGACCAGATCGAGCCCTTCCTGCCGCAGGGCCCCGGGCACGTCCTGCTGACCTCCCGCAACCGCGCCTGGGGTGACCGGGCGAACCCGATCCAGGTGGACGTCTTCGACCGCACCGAGAGCGTGGCGCACCTCGCCCAGCGGGTGCCCACGATCAGCGCCGAGGAGGCCGACCGGGTGGCCGAGGCGCTCGGTGACCTGCCGATCGCGGTGGCTGCGGCGGGCGCCTGGCTGGCCGACACCGGCACGTCGGTCGGTGACTACCTGCGGCAGATCGAGCGGCACGGCCCCAGCGCCCTCTCCGTGGAGGCAACCTGGGACCTGTCACTGAACCGGCTGCTCGAACAGGCGCCCGCCGCGTACCGGTTGTTGCAGCTCTGTTCGGTGCTGGCCCCGGAGATCGCCCTCGAACTCATCTACAGCGACGAGATGGCGGCGGCCCTGGTCCCGTTCGACCCGTCGGTGTCGGAGCGGCTCGTGCGTGGCGCCCTGGTCCAGCAGATCAACCGCCTGGCGCTGCTCAAACTCGACGTCCAGGGCGGTCGCGTCCAGGTGCACCGGCTGTTGCAGGCGGTGGTCCGCGACCGGATGACCGAGGACGAGATCACCGCCGCCCGACACCAGGTGCACCTGGTGCTGGCCGCGTCCCGGCCCCGGGGCGACGTGGACGACCCGACCACCTGGGCCCGGTTGCGCATGCTCTGGCCGCACCTGGAGGTCTCCGAGGCGTTGACCTGCCCCGACGAGTCGGTGTGCCAGCTGCTGATCGACCGGGTCCGTTACCTGTGGCAGCGCGGCGGCCTGAACCAGGCCGACGGGTTCAGCCAGGAGGTGGACGACACCTGGATCGCCCGGCTCGGCGACACGCGCGACGAGGCCGAGGCGTCGGCGCTGCACCGACAGTTGCTGCACCTGCGGTTCAACCGGGCGAACATCCTGCGCAGCCTGGGCCGGTTCAACGAGGCCCGGGACCTGGACGAGGCGGTGCTGGCCGACCAGCGCCGGCTGCTGGGCCCCCTGCACCCGCACAGCCTGATGACGGCCGGCAGCCTCGGTGGTGACCTGCGGGCGCTCGGCCGTTACGCCGAGGCCCTGGAACGGGACCGGTCCACCTACGCGTCGTGGTTGCAGGTGTTCGGCGAGGACCACCCCCGGACGTTGAGCGCGGCCAACAACCTCGCCGTCTCGTACCGGCTGGTCGGTGACTACCGGTCGGCCCGTCGGTGGGACGACGAGGTGCATCAGCGGCGGCGGCTGGTGCTCGGCCCCACGCATCCGTACACCCTGGTCTCCGCCCTGCGGCTGGGCAGTGACCTGCGGGAAGCCGGCGAGTACGAGAGGTCGGCCACGCTGCTGCGCACGGTGTACGACACGTACTGCGAGGTGCTCGGCCCGGATGACGGCCAGAGTCTCGCCGCCCAGGTCAACCTGGCGGTGTCGATGCGCAGCTCCGGTCGGGGCAGCGAGGCGGCACCGATGTTCGAGACGGCCTACCGCGAACTCGACGAACGCTTCGGTCCGGACAACCCGGACACGGTGGCGTGCCGGTCGAGTCGCGCGGCGAACCTGTTGGCGGTGGGTGACGCGGCTCGGGCGCTGGCCGAGATGAACGCCGTGCGCGTGGCGTTCGAGGACCAGCTCCGGCTCGGCCCGGAGCACCCGCACGTGCTGGCGACGGTGAGCAACATCTCGGCGGCGGAGCGTGCGCTGGGCCGCAGGTCGGACGCGCTCGCGTCGGCGGCCCGGGCGGTCGGCGAGTTGCGCAAGGTGCTCGGCCCGGACCACCCGCACACCCTCGCGGCGGAGGTCAACCAGGCGGTGTGCCTCGCCGAGGAGGGTGACTGGGAGTCGGCGCGGGACCGGTTGCGGGAGACCGCCGGCCGGCTGGCCACGGTGATCGGTGCGGACCACCCGGACACGCTGCGCTGCCTCGGCGATCTCGCCCTGGTGGCGCGGCGGGCCGGGGACGGCCCGGCCACCGAGGACGTCGGCGTGGTGGCGGACCGGCTGGCCGAGGTGATCGGTGTGGAGCATCCCACCGTGCGGACCCTGCGCGAACGGCGGTTCGTGGTCCGGGTGATCGACCCGCACACCATCTGACCGGGTCGTTGGGCGGGCGGGTCCGGTGTCCGGGCCCGCCGGCCGGGCGTTCAGAGGTGCGGGCTGGTCGCGAGGTCCGGCGTGGCCAGCCAGGCCAGGGTCTGCGGGAGGATCTCCACGGCCCCGAAGTGCGCGGCGCCGGGCTGCACCTGGACCTCGGCGCGGGGGATCCGCGAGGCGAGCCAGTGGGAGTGCTCCACGGGGGAGAAGCGGTCCTGCTCGCCGTGCCAGAGCCGGACCTCCGCGCGGATGGCGCCCAGGTCGAACCCCCAGCCGCGCCGGATCGCCAGGACGTCGTCGATCCATCCCTCCGGGCCGTGGCGCAGCGCCTCGGAGTACATGTCGGTCAGCAGTCGGCGGATCGCCACGTCGTCGACGACCCGGATGTCCTCGTCGGGCAGTTGGGGGCGCAGGAAGTCCAGCAGCGTCATCGGGTCCCGGCGGGCCTCGTCCGCGCGAACCTTCAGGTTGAGCGTCAGCTCGGCCAGGTCCTCGTCGGCCTGCCCGTAGTCCTCGATGTTCGATTCCGCCATGCCCGCGTACCAGTCGAGGTCGGGTGCGCCGGCCGGGGCGAGCCCCACCAGCACGGCGGCCCGGGTGACCCGGTCCGGCAGCAGCGCGGCGCAGGCCAGGGCGTGTGGTCCGCCACCGGATCGGCCCACCACGGCGAACCGGTCGATGCCGAGGTCGTCGGCGATCGCCGCCACGTCGGCGGCGGCGTCGGCCACCCGTCGACCCTCGTGCCGATCGGAGTCGCCGTACCCGGGGCGGTCGTAGCAGACGAGGTGCACGCCGAGGCGGTAGACGACGATGCCGCGGGGTCGGGGGCCGCTGCGGCTGCCCGGGGTGCCGTGCAGCAGGAAGACCGCCGGCCCGTCCGGTGAGCCCGAGGTCTCCACCGCGAGGTGCCGGCCGTCCGGGGTCGTGACGATGCGCTGTGTCGCCTCTTGTCGCGTCACGGTTGGCCTCCCGCGGGTCGTCATGTGCTCCCCCGTGAACGGAGCCGCGCATCGTCGGCGCCGAGTGCAAAGCCCCCGAAATCGCCCAGAACACATCCTTGCTGTGCAGCGTACTGCCCGTCGTGGATGCCCGCTATGGGCCGGCGGGTCAATGCCGGTGGGTTGGGGCACCCGAACGGGCCGCTACCCTGGTAGCCCGAGGGGAAGGGGCACCAAGAGGGTGGCTAGGACCTACAACGTCGTGACGTACGGCTGCCAGATGAACGTGCACGATTCCGAACGGATCTCCGGCCTGCTGGAACAGGCCGGTTACGTGCGCGCCGTGCCGACCGACGACACCCCGGACATCGTCGTCTTCAACACCTGCGCCGTCCGGGAGAACGCTGACAACCGGCTCTACGGCAACCTCGGTCGGCTGCGCCCGGTGAAGGACAAGCACCCCGGGATGCAGATCGCTGTCGGCGGCTGCCTGGCCCAGAAGGACCGCGGCGACATCGTCCGCAAGGCGCCCTGGGTGGACGTGGTCTTCGGCACCCACAACATCGGCGCGCTGCCGGTGCTGCTGGAGCGGGCCCGGCACAACGCCGCCGCCGAGGTGGAGATCCTCGAGTCCCTGGACGTCTTCCCGTCCACGCTGCCCACCCGCCGCGAGTCCACCTACGCCGGCTGGGTGTCGATCTCGGTGGGCTGCAACAACACCTGCACGTTCTGCATCGTGCCCGCGCTGCGCGGCAAGGAGAAGGACCGACGCCCCGGCGACATCCTCTCCGAGGTGCGCGCCCTGGTCGACGAGGGCGTGCTGGAGGTGACCCTGCTCGGGCAGAACGTCAACTCCTACGGTGTCGAGTTCGGCGACCGGTACGCGTTCGGCAAGCTGCTGCGGGCCTGTGGCGACATCGACGGCCTGGAGCGGGTCCGGTTCACCAGCCCGCACCCGAAGGACTTCACCGACGACGTGATCGCCGCGATGGCCGAGACGCCGAACGTGTGCCACTCGCTGCACATGCCGTTGCAGTCCGGCTCCGACGACGTGCTCAAGGCGATGCGCCGGTCCTACCGCTCCGAGCGCTACCTGGGGATCATCGAGAAGGTCCGGGCGGCGATGCCGGACGCGGCGATCACCACCGACATCATCGTCGGCTTCCCCGGTGAGACCGAGGCCGACTTCCAGCGCACCCTGGACGTGGTCCGCGAGGCACGGTTCTCCTCGGCCTTCACCTTCCAGTACTCGAAGCGGCCCGGCACCCCCGCCGCGACAATGGACGACCAGTTGCCCAAGCAGGTCGTGCAGGAGCGCTACGAACGGCTGGTCGCCTGCGTCGAGGAGATCACCTGGGCGGAGAACAAGCGCCTCGTCGGGGAGACCGTCGAGGTGCTGGTGGCGGTCGGCGAGGGCCGTAAGGACGAGCGGACCGGTCGGATGTCCGGTCGGGCCCGCGACGGTCGGCTGGTGCACTTCGCCACCGAGGGCCCCGGCGGGGAGTCCCTCGCTGGTCAGATCCGGCCGGGCGACATCGTGCACACCACCGTCACGTACGCGGCACCGCACCACCTGAACGCCGACGGGGCGCCGGTGGCGCACCGGCGTACCCGGGCCGGCGACGCGGCCGAGGCGGGTCGCTCGCCGCGTACCCCCGGGGTGCTGCTCGGTCTGCCGACGATCGGCGCGCCGCCGGTCGCGCCCGCGCCCACCGCGGGCTGCGCCGCGCACTGACCGCACGGAAGGGCCCCTCGTCGAGGGGCCCTTCCCCGGTCAGACGGTGATCTTGCCGGCGCCGGCGCCCGCCGTCACGATGGACTTGACGTTGCTCGCGGTGTCCAGCTGGTACGGGTACGGGATGCTGGCCACGCTGCCGCCGGCCTGGCCGGTGGGCGAGTTGACGAAGTGGTTGTTGCGGGCGACCAGGCTGCCGGGCCCGGAGTCGCCCTCACCACGGTGGTACGGGTCGTCGACGTTCTCGAAGTAGTTGCCCTCGACGAGCACACCCGCGTTCTCGGTGGATGCGACGCCGTAGCCGCCGTTGGCCCGGTAGTAGTTGTTGTACACGTGCACCGGGTTGCCGAAGCGCACCCGGGGGTTGCGTTGGTTGCTGCCGTCGAACCAGTTGTGGTGGTAGCTGACCCGCAGGTGGCCGACGTCCTGGCCGGCGTTGTCGTCGCTGTGCCCGAGCAGCATGGTCTTGTCGTGGCTGAAGACCCGGTTCCACGAGACGGTGACGAAGTCCGAGCCGCGCTTGATGTCGACCGCGCCGTCGTAGCCGTTGCTGAAGCTGTTGTGGTCGATCCAGATGTTGGTGGCCGACTCCTGCACGTTGATCGCGTCGTCGTTCCAGTTGCGGAAGGTCAGGTTGCGGATGATCACGTTGCGGTCACCGCTGATGTTGAACCCGCAGCCGACGATCGTCGCGCCGTAGTTGCCGAGGATGGTCTTGTTGGACCGGACCCGCAGCATGCCGGAGCAGGTGATGGTCCCGGTCACCCGGATCACCGCGGCGCCGGTGGCGTTCAGCGCGCTGGTCAGGCCC
Source organism: Micromonospora sp. DH14 (assembly GCF_029809455.1). NCBI lineage: Bacteria > Bacillati > Actinomycetota > Actinomycetes > Micromonosporales > Micromonosporaceae > Micromonospora > Micromonospora sp. DH14. The sequence goes on from NZ_JARVKT010000008.1 coordinate 258,740, forward strand.
GACGCGTTGCTGACGGTGGTGGTGCCGGCGTTGCCACCGCCGGTGGTGCCGCCGTTCTGGGTGGCCCAGCCGACCAGGGCCGACGGCTGCTGGCCGGGCGGGGGAGTGCTCGACGGTGGCGGGGTGGTCGGCGGTGGGGTGGTCGGTGTGGTGCTGCCGGTGCAGGCGACGTTGTTCAGGGTGAAGCTGCTCGGCGCCGGGTTGCTGGAGTTGTTCCAGCTGGCGTTGAAGCCGAACGTGGCGCTGCCGTTGGTCGCCAGGTTGCCGTTGTAGTCGACGTTGGTCGCGGAGACCTGGCTGCCGCTCTGCGTGGCGGTGGCGCCCCACGCCTGGCTGACCTGCTGACCGGCCCCGTACGACCAGCGCAGCGTCCACCCGGAGATCGGGTCGCCGAGGTTGGTGACGGTGACGTTTCCGGTGAATCCGCCCGGCCACTGGCTGGCGACCGAGTACGCCACCTGGCAGCCGGCGGCCGCCTGGGCGGACACGGAGGTCAGCAGCCCGGCGGTGACGAGGGCGGCGGTCGCTGCGGCCGTGGTGGCGATCAGCGTCGTTCGACGGCGTGCTGTGCGCATGCTGCTTCCTTTCGGTGAGGCGGACGGAGGTGTCGCGACGCCCATGCCCGTGGGCGGCGAGTCTCGGCCGGGACCAGTGGTCCTCGGGCCCGCCAGTGCAGGTTCGTGAAGGAAAGCGGCTCCCGCGCTCGCGCCCACCGACGAAGAGGCAAGCGCTTTCCTGATGAAAGCATAGAAGAACCTTGATGTAAATGGCCGGGACGGCCGATGCGGGTACGCACCGGCCGTCCCGGGTGCTTCAGCAGTTGGTGCCGTTGAGTTTCACGGTGCCCGGCGCGCTGGCCGTGCCGTTGGCGGTGAAGCCCACGGTGACCGACCCGCCCGCCGGCAGCGACGGGGCGTGACTCGGCGCGGCGGCGGTGACCGTCGTGCCGGACTGCGTGACGGTGGCGTTCCAGCCACTGCCCAGCGTCACCCCGGACGGCCAACTCCAGGTGACCGACCACGGGTTCACCGCGCCCGAGCCGGTGTTCTTCACCGTCAACTCACCCTGGAAGCCGCCCTGCCAGGCGTTCACCTGCCGGTACGTGGCCGTGCAGGCGCCGGGCGGCGGGTCCGTCGGGCCACCGGTCGGGCCACCGGTAGGCCCACCCGTGCCACCCGACGGCGCGATCAGGTACGGCTGCAGGATCGCCTGCTTGGCGGTGTTGATAGTGGTCCAGTCGTCCAGCGCGATACCGCCGGTGTCACCCGAGTTCGGGTTCCACGACCAGTAGGTGAAGGACATTCCGGTCACCCCGGTCCCGGTGTACGCCATCAACTTCTCCAACCACACCTTGTCCTTCGGATCGACAAGGGTGCTGCCGAACTCGCCCATCATGATCGGGGCGATGTTCTGCTTGTAGAGGTAACCGAAGTACCTGTCCCAGATGGCCGGCATGTTCGCCGGGTAGTCCGGGGCGTCGAACCAGGTCTGCCGGTACACCGAGGTCGCGTACTCGTGCGGCGAGTAGACCAGCCGGTTCGCCACGTTCAGCCGTACCGGGAACTGCCCCGCCTTCGACAGGTTGCCGCCCCACCAGCCGCAGTCCTCGTCGTTGCTCGGGTCGTTGTCCCAGACGTTGGAGAGACCACCGCTGGGGCAGCTCACCCCCTCGACGAAGATCAACCAGTTGGGCTGGACGCCGAGGATGGCGTTTCCGGCCCGCTCGGCGGCGAGCCGCCAGTCCCGGGTGGTGTCGCCGCAGCCCCAGCACGCGCCGGTGGCCGCCGGGTTGGTGCCCTCCGCGTGCGGCTCGTTGTGCAGGTCGGCGCCGATCACCGTCGGGTTGCCCGCGTACCGCTGGGCGAGCATCTTCCAGTCGTTGACCCAGGTCGCCTCGGAGACCGTCGAGGTGTACCAGAGCGGCGACTGCCCGGCCGCCGTCGGCCGGTGCCGGTCCAGGATGATCCGCATGCCCTTGCTGCCGGCGTAGTCGATCACCTTGTCCAGGATCTGCAACGGCGACAGCCCGATCAGGTCCGGGTTGACGAAGTCGTTGATCCCACTGGCCGTCGCGCCGGGCTTCAGCGCGTCGTTCGAGTACGGCACCCGCAGCGTGTTGTAACCCAGCCGGGCCATCGTGTCGAGCTGCCCCTTCCACGGGTTGTTCGACCACAACCCGTGGAAGGTCTTGTTGTCGGTCTCCATGCCGAACCAGTTGATGCCGGTCAACCGGACCGTGGCACCGGTGCTGTCCACGATCTGGTTGCCGCTGGTGTGCAGATAACCGGTACCGGTGCCAGCGGCAACGGCCGGGCTGGTGCTGGCGGCGGCGATGAACACGCCGGCCGCGACGGTGACGAGCGCGGTGAGCGCGCCGCCGAGAGCTTGGGGACGGAACATTCGAGCTCCACTTCGGAGGTCCGGCGCCGTCCAGTGACGACGCCGGCGGGCGGCCGCGCGCACGTCACGGTCCCTCAGGGGTACGCGGACAGTGCGCGACGGCCCATGTCACGCGGACGTGTCACTCGCGCAGGCTCACCGGCGACCCTCGACGGCGGTTGCTCCGCCTTCGTCGCCCTCGTGCCGGCGGCCCTACCTGACTCCGTCGCTCATTCTGATCAGCCCAGGTCAATGCGTCAACCTGCGCCCCCGCCACGCCCCGCCCCCGCC